>JAAYTC010000006.1 GCA_012518155.1 Bacteroidales bacterium
CCGGCATACGTTGGGAAGATATGGACGAAGATATGTCACTAGAGAGCTTTCTATACGATGATCCGGAACCTGTAGGAGTTGCAGGGATCTTCCGTAAACATCCCGAGCTAAATGTGTCGGCGATTGCAAGGCGCCTGGGGATGAAACAAAGCCTTTTGGCTGCTTATATAAGCGGAAATAAAAAGCCTTCAAAAGAACGGGAGAAGGAAATTATTAATGTCGTGAAACAGGTAGGTCGAGAACTGATTGAGACCTAACCCAGCGAAAAGTAACCCTCCCTACAATCGTTTTTTTATCTACGACTGATTGTAAATGCCGTGACCAGGCTGCAGTAGTACAAGGCCGAAAGGAATAGGCCAACAGGGTTTCCTTTCGTGCCCTCAAAAAAAAGCCGCTGTAGACTAATTAGTTTACAGCGGCTATAGTACACCCGGCGGGAATCGAACCCACATCGTCGGAACCGGAATCCGGTATTCTATCCATTGAACTACGGGTGCTTGCGTTACTCAGTTCTTTTACTTAAATGCAAACCCATCCCATTTTAACACGACGGTATCACTTTTCAAGAAAGGCGTGATTTCATCGATCTGTTCACGGGTGAGTTGCTCTTCGTAATTAAACGTCAGTAATAAATCTGTTTCGTTTTCCTTGAACGTAGCCGATATCGGATAAATTCCCGACAAAGATACTGCATATTTGTAATTTTTCAACCCTTTTCGTGAAGAATCAAAGAAAATTTCCTCGCTAACCTTGGGTAGGAGCGCCGTATCTTCAATTTTTTCCCAGCCGGTGGTGTAGAAATCTACGTGGCTGTCGCACGCGTCTCCACACACGGTATTGATCACGCAAATGATCACAGAATCGGAAGAGACAGGCAATAATTTTAATTCTGTGACACCTATTTCGGATGTTTGAATTTTTAAATGATCACGGGTATGGATTGTTTTCTTTACCTCGCCCAAAGGATAAGGAACAGCCGTGTGGCCGGTATCGACGAGCAACATGGTTTTATTGCCTTCCGATAAGCCGGGAATAAACTCCGTGGGCATCGATTTGAACAAGTCGCCCACGGTTTGCCCATGAGCCAACGTTGTACCTACTAACAAGAGTAGTAAAATTATAGATCTCATATGTTGTTTTTTATTACCTACGTGGTGTACTATTAATTTAAAGTGAAGACCCAGTTGAATGAACCAGTTGATGGGTATGTTTTAATTCGTGAGGATACCGATCTGTTTCATATCAATAGAAGGTGTCCCGCCATCCACTCCACTCACGGTCTCCACTTGTATGTAGCGTGCGTTGATGGCTTCATCGAATGAAATACGTTGAGGGATGGGGTTATTTTTGATGTTACTAAACTCGCCCCCGGAAATCTCCTTCCAATCCGTCCCATTTTCACTTACCCGGAATCGGTAAGTGAAGATAGACTCCCGGGATTCTTCCGGGCTATAGGTGAACCCTTTAATGGAGTACGATTCTCCAAGATCCACTGTCAACGGGAACTCCTTGGTCATTTGCCAAGCATCCGCGGAGATATCGGAGAGTTTCCGTTCCCGTCGATTGTCCTCCAACAGGGGCGCGTAATATGCCCCCACTTTGGCTATATTAGCAATATCACGGGTTTTAGATATGGTTAGCCGGATCATCGAAGGGCTGACATCATCGAATTGAACCAGCCGCTTGTACCCGATGGTGGTCCCCTCGGCCAGGGCGACCCATTGGTCCTCTATCAACCCTTCCACCATAAATTCTTCTACCCCTTGTCCTTTCGAAATATCTTCCTGCAGCATAACCGTGTTGATCGTTTCGCCGGGTAGCACGTTGAATTCCTTCGAGGCACCCGCGCGCGCTTTCCAACCATCTTCCCCATCGGTTATTTTTTCATTTTGGAACGTGGTGTTGATATAGGCCCCAAACTGGCGGAGGCGCTCTACGTCCACTTCGTGCAAACGTCCCCGTGTATCGGGAGGGATATTGAGCAGCAATACGGAGTTCATTCCTACCGACTGATAATAGATGTCTACCAACTCCTGCAAGGTCTTTACTTGATGATCCTGTTCGGGATGATAGAACCATCCCGGGCGTATGGAGACATCCACTTCTGAAGGGTACCAGTAGATCGTTTTGGCTTCTTCGATAAGTTGCCGGCTACCCAAGTCCTCGGCGGTAGGGGAGATATTAAGGCGAATATTCTCATTGATGATTGCCTCGTTAATATCGGGTTGAAGCGGGGTTACGCTCCACTCTGTCTCCCTCCCCAGGCCCCGCTCGTTGCCAACCCATCGCACATCGTTGCCCATGATTGCTTTCACGGCCGAAGGCTGTAGACTATCGATCACGTGGTAAAAACGTCCCCAATCATATTCTTGAACTCGGCCGTTGGGGCCCTCACCGTTGGCGCCGTCGAACCATACCTCGTGTATTTCCCCGTAGTTCGTGAGCAGCTCGGTAAGTTGCTCCACTAACATCGCGTTATACCTGGGTGAATCGCCGTAGCTCTCCGCGTTCCTGTCCCAAGGCGAGAGATAGACCCCGAACTTCATGTTGTACTTGTCGCAGGCCTCTTTCACCTCTTTCACCACGTCGCCATGTCCATTTTGCCACGGGGAAGAAGCAACGGAGTGCCGGGTGGTGCGTGTAGGCCATAAACAAAATCCATCGTGATGCTTCGCCGTGAGGATTAGCATTTTAAACCCCGCGCCTTGAAGAGTGGATACCCACTGTTCGGCATCAAAATTGGTCGGGTTAAATAGTTTTGGATCCTCTGACCCGTCCCCCCACTCGCGACCGGTAAAGGTGTTCATCCCGAAATGGATAAAGGCGGTGAGTTCGAGTTGTTGCCATTCGAGTTGTCGTGGTGTGGGAACCACGTACGCGGAAAGTTTTACCTTTTGATCGGAGGTGAGCAAAGTAGGGAATGTCAGTTCTTTTTCGAAATAGGTGTTGGCTCGTTGGTTGCAAGCGGTGGTGAGTATCATCATCGCAATCAAGCCACAATGCATAAAAGTCCGTATCTTTTGTTGGTAGCGTGTTGTCATACCTTTTAATTTAGTGGGTCGTAGTAGACAAAGGTACAATATTTGAGAGAATATCTAATAAGAAAGCCACCCTTTTGGGGTGGCCGCGCGTTGCGCTATGGCATACCCAAGCAAGCTTGGATCTGTTCATCTAGCTTAACAGAATAGTTCATTTTACTGAACCTCAGTGGCAACTGAATCAACAGCCTGATTGAGGCTATCGGCAGCAGCTGCCGCGGCGGCTTCCATAACAGCTTGGAGGCTGTCGGCCTGAACTTTGGCGATGCTATCTAAGCGGGCTACTTCAGCGATGCTGTCTTGCCGTGCTTTTTCAGCATTTTTTTGCACGTAGTTGCATGAAACCAGACCCAGTGTTGCCGCAATGGCAACGACGATACATACTTTTTTCATTTTTAGTTGTTTTAAACGATAAATAATATTGCTTTATCAAAACAGCGCAAAATTACTTCAAAAGTATGTTTTATAACATGTTTTGGTCGAAATGTTTCGTTAAATAATGCTAAGTGCTTGTTTTTCTTGGTAATATTTAATAAGGGTGCAAGCTGTTACGAGTAGAGGAATCGCTTAACACTCTTTTTTGGCGTTTTCTCGAATTCTTCTTCCCTTATTTGGATCTCGCTTATGCGCTCGTATTGGGCTACAGATTTATTCAGTATCCCTTTGTTTTCGTTCATAATTTCGCGGAGCTTTTCGGGAGAGATATTTTCCGATTTAACCGCCTGCATATCGGGGTGAACCAGTGCTATCAGCCGGTTTTCTCGTAACACAACCACGCTTTCGGAAATATAGGGGAGGTTGTTGAGCCTCGACTCGATCTCCTCGGGATATATATTCTGTCCATTAGCCGATAGGAGCATCGTTTTTAGTCGCCCTTTGATGAATAATCGTCTTCCTCTCATCACGCCGGAGTCTCCGGTCTTTAACCAACCATCTTCCGTGAAGGTCTCGGCGGTGGCCTCGGGATTTTTATAGTATCCTTTCATCACGTTTTCGCCGCGCACTTGGATTTCTCCCGGGATGTTCTCCGGTTCCGGTGAGTCGATCCGCGCCTCCATGATCCCTTTCAACACTGATCCGCAAGAGCTTGTAACGAAGTCGTAATGGTAATCGTAAGAGATAAGAGGGGCGCATTCGGTCATACCATAACCGACTGTAAAAGGAAAATTCATCTTGTAAAAGAAAGCTTCGACTTCGGCGTTCAGTGCCGCACCACCAATAATCACCTCTCTAAAGTTTCCTCCCAACGAGTGAAAGAGCGATTTCTTTATCCGATTCAGAATAATCCGGTTGAGGCCCGGAACGCGCATGATCGCTTTCACGATTGGCTTGCTGATGATGGGTAATATTTTTTTCTTGTATATCTTTTCAAAAATCAAGGGTACGGTGATAATCAGGTGCGGTTTCACTTCCTGCATCGCGTTGATCAGGTTCTGTGGGGTGGGGGTCACTCCTAATAGGGTAACGTGCACACCGGCCGAGAGCGCGTAAAGGAAATCGAACGCGCAACCATACACGTGTGCCATGGGGAGGAAAGCCAACAAGCGCTCACCCGTGAAAAGGAGATTCAATTGGTGGGCGTACGTAACATTTCCCGCGAAGTTATTCGCGGTAATCATTACCCCTTTGCTAAATCCAGTGGTACCGGAGGTGTAGTTAATACACACTACGTTGTTGTTGCTCACCTCGGCGTAACGGATATCATCTTTCGAAAACGGGGTCTGGTAAGCGTCCCTAAATAAGGAGTGCCATTTTTTAAAAGCCATGGTAGTCTCTTCGTGGCTCCACTTCAATAAGGTGAAGGTAGGAATTTCGATAACCGGTACTGCTATTTTCGTGCTGTCGAGTGATTTCCAAACAGGCTCGTTCACGAACACCAGCTTCGAGTCGGAGTGAGCGATAATTTGCTCCATACTTTCCGGGTTAAACTCATGCAGTATGGGTACGATAACAGCACCGTGCGTGATTGTGGCCATGAAAACAACAGCCCACGAAGAGTGATTTTTGCCAATTAAGGAAATCTTATCGCCTTTTTGGATATCCAACTCCTTAAACAGAAGATGAAGCCGAGCGATCTCGCCGGCCAGATCCCCGTATGTGTATGAGTTACCCCCCTTGTAATCGGTCAAAGCGGATAGTTCCCAGTTCTTTTGAAAGCTCTCCTCGTATAATTTGATGAAATTTTGATCAATCATGACTGCACATTTTTGCATTATCTGTGCAAAAGTAATAGCTTAAAACCGATTATCAAAGGAAAAAGGGGGCTAAATTGAGAGTAAAAGTGTAAATTTGTGGCGGTATGTGGATATGATTCACGATATGTATACTCATTATGATTGATCAAACAGTTTTTCAAAATAAAACCGCGTCATATTACACGCTTGGATGCAAACTTAACTTCGCCGAAACCTCCGCGATTGGGAGGCAGTTATTAAACTCGGGCATTACTCGCGCCCGGGAAGGGCAGCAGGCCGATATTTGCGTTATTAATACATGCTCGGTGACGGAATTGGCCGACAAAAAAGGGCGGCAGGCCATACGAAAGGTGATTCAGGAGAACCCTTCTGCCTTCGTGGTGGTTACCGGCTGTTACGCGCAGCTGAAGCCGGATGAGATCGCGGGCATCGAAGGAGTGGACCTTGTTTTGGGTGCTGAACAGAAGTTGGATGTGGTGAGCTACTTAGACGACCTGAATAAGAAGGATAAAAGTGAGGTGGTCACCTCGAAGACTCACCGTATCCGGTCGTTTGTGCCTTCAGTATCGGCGGACGACCGAACCCGTTATTTCTTGAAGGTGCAGGATGGGTGTGATTACTTCTGTTCGTTTTGTACCATTCCTTTCGCGCGAGGACGGAGCCGAAACGGGTCGATAGCCGATCTCGTAAAGCAGGCGGAGCAGGTGGTTACGGAGGGCGGCAAGGAGATCGTGCTCACGGGCGTGAATATAGGCGACTTTGGACATACTACCAAGGAGTCGTTTATCGACTTACTCCAGGCACTCGACCGAGTGGAGGGGGTGGAGCGTTATCGTATCTCTTCGATAGAACCGAACTTATTATCAGACGAGATTATCGACTTTGTAGCTTCGTCTCGTCGTTTCGCGCCCCATTTCCATATGCCCCTACAAGCCGGTAGCGATGCCGTGTTGCAGTTGATGAAACGTCGTTATGATACCGCGCTGTTTCGTCATAAAATCGAGAAAATAAAGACCATTCTGCCCCACGCGTTTATCGGGGTAGATGTGATCGTGGGCGTACGCGGAGAGACCGACGATTATTTTGAGGAGGGTCGTGCATTCATCGAATCGCTCGATTTTTCTCAGCTTCATGTTTTCACTTACTCCGAACGACCCGGCACACAAGCCTTGCAAATTGATTACGCGGTGGATCCCAAGACCAAGCAAGCTCGCAGTAAAGCACTGTTGGATCTTTCGGATATGAAATTGCGTGCCTTCTACGAATCCCAAAAGGGTGCTCGTCGATGCGTATTGTTTGAGCACACGCGAAGAGGGGAAAAAATGCATGGTTTCACGGAGAATTATATTAAGTTGTCCACAGAATTCGATCCAACGTTAATCAACCGGGTTACAGAGGTGGAGGTGGGAGCATACGACGACGGAGAAAGGACGATGAAAGCGATAGTATAGACAATGGATGCCTGCTTAATGGAGGAAGTGCGGCTTAATGGAGGAAGAGGAGCTTTAATGGAGGAAGAGGGTAAAAAAGAGGGCGTAGGTTACAAAATATTGTATGGAATAGCATCGTTGCACGCGATGCTGCCATTCCGGGTGCTCTACGTGCTATCTGATATCCTGTTTTTTTTGGTGTATCACGTGGTAGGCTACCGGAGAAAATTGGTTAGGAGAAACCTGAAAAACTCTTTCCCCGGGAAACCCGATGATGAAATAAAAAGAATCGAACGGGAGTTTTATCACCATTTGTGTGACTATTTCGTGGAGACCATCAAAACACTTCGAATAACCGAAGAGGAGGTGCGAAAGAGGATGAAGTTCGATAATCCCGAGATTATCAATCGGCTGACAAAAGAGGGAAATGCCTGCTTGATGAGCCTGGGGCATTACGCGAACTGGGAGTGGGTGCCCTCCATCGGGCTCTACATGACTCCGGGGGTGATGCCCGGGTTGATCTACAAGCAGCTGCATTCGGAGACGTTCGACAGGTTATTCCTGAAAATCAGAAGCCGATTTAACTCGGTACCCATCGAGAAGCGGCGAACCTATCGGACGCTAATTAAAGCAAGGAATGAAGGTACCCCCGCGGTAGTAGGATTCCTTTCAGACCAACGGCCACCGAAACATATAACCGAATACTGGACTACCTTCTTAAACCAAGACACGCTCATCGAAACGGGAATGGAGCGCATTGCCCGGTCGTTCGGAATACCCGTGGTTTACTTGGACATGAAAAAAGTAAAACGAGGCCATTACAAGGGACGTTTTTGCGTGCTTACCCCCGATGCAAGCGAAGAACCTTTATTCGCGGTTACCGAAAAGTACGCGCGTAAATTAGAGGAAACCGTCACGCGTGAACCGGCCTATTACCTTTGGTCGCATAATCGTTGGAAATTTAAAAAAGAAACATCACAGCCCGTCAACTGAATTAAAATGCTATGATTGAAAAGAAACAAGCGGCGAAGATATCAGTGGTTATTCTCAATTGGAACGGGCGGAAGCTACTGGAACAGTTTTTACCCTCGGTGCTGGCGCACTCGACGAATGAGGAGTGTAGGGTGGTTGTGGCCGATAACGGGTCGACCGATGATTCGGTGGATTTCGTGCGGGCTCGATTTCCGGAAGCGGTGCTTATTGAACTGGATAAAAATTACGGTTTTGCCGAGGGCTATAACAAGGCCCTTCAGCAAGTTGACTCGGAATACGCGTTGCTGTTGAACTCCGACGTGGAGACTACCCCCGATTGGCTTCAACCGCTCGTCTCGTTTATGGATCGGAATCCCGAGGTTGCTGCCGTGCAACCCAAGATACTTTCTTACAAGCAGAAGGATCATTTCGAGTATGCCGGTGCCGCGGGCGGGTTTATCGATCGTTTCGGTTATCCCTTTTGTAGGGGACGTATTTTAGAGGCTGTGGAAGAGGACACGGGGCAGTATGATACGCCCATACCCGTGTTCTGGGCTACAGGCGCATGCCTATTGATCCGAAAGAGCGATTTCACGTTGCACGGGGGGCTGGATGGAACTTTCTTCGCGCATATGGAAGAGATTGATCTCTGTTGGCGATTAAATGCCAGGGGCCGAATAATAATGTGCTTCCCCTCATCGGTGGTGTACCACGTGGGGGGAGCCTCGTTGGGTAAAGATAACCCGAAAAAAATGTACCTCAATTTCCGCAATAATCTGCTAATGCTTTATAAAAATGTGCCTACCAACAGCTACACTTTTACCTTTGCGGCTCGCTATTTTTTCGATTTCCTCGCGTTTATGCATCTCCTATTGAAAGGGAACGTTAGAAGCGCGATGGCGGTAGTTAAAGCGTATCGTGATTTTCTGACTTCACGGAAAAACTACAAACGAGCACGTGCCGAAAATCTCTCTAAAACTACGGTGCAAGAAATTCCCACGCGACACAACCGAAGTATCTTGTTACAATTCTATAGCGGAAAAAAAACCTATCAATCTATTTTTGGCGAGGACCAACCCGAGGCAGGCAAGCGATAAATGGTCCCGGAATCAGCACACCGCTGAACGATAAAAAGAGGCAATTCGTGGCGTTTTACTCGAAATGAAAGCTCAGCGTTACAATTCGCTGCGAGGCTTTTGATAGGGATTGGGTGTATTTATGAAGGGTTTCGTCGATCAAATCGATTCTTTCTTTTTCCAGAATATCGATAAGGCTGAACCCTATTTTAAGTTCCGGCGCGAGTTTAAACATGGGGAGGTAAAAATCGCATCCGATGCCCAACTCGATCCCGTAGTCGTACGGTTTCAGCCGTATCGCTTCTCCTTTGCGGGATGCCAGCTCTACGCTACCATAACTCCCAAGCAGCATATAGGGGCGGTAGTTATCGATGCGACTCGCCGATATCTTCAGGTGTATGGGTAAGGAAAGGTAGTTGTTTCGTACGCGGGCCTTGTATTCCTCTCCGGAAGAGTTTTCCCTGAATACAAACTGTTTGTCGCCCAGTTGTATCGAGGGGATAAACCTCAGGTTCAAGTGGTTGTTTAACGCGATATCCCCGATTATTCCAGCGGTGAAGCCAGGTGAATACCGGGGAATCTCGGAGAACCATGTTTCTCCGGCTTCGCTCACGTGTCCCGACTGGGTCAGTATCAGATCCTGCGTGTGCACTCCTAGCGTGAAACCGAGATGAAACTGCCGTTGATCGGCATAGGGCTGGTTTTGAAGTTTCTGGTGTTGCCCCTGTAGATGGGGTGAAACTAAATACATCAGGAGTACGGATAAAATGTATGCTGCTTTTTTAATCATTGATTTTTTACTTATTCGTGCGAACGTTTTTATAGACTTTTCACGAAGAGTGCAACTGTTCTAAAACGCTTTCACGCGCGAATTATTGTGTATGGTTCAGGTTTCCGAATTTAGATTGATTTTAAATAAGAGGTTGAAAGCTAATCCTTTTTTATTTTTTAAAAAAAGTGAGTATCTTTGCAGTCATATCAAACAAATTACAATAACTAATTCATTTACCTATTATGGCTTACGTAATTAATGAAGATTGCATTGCTTGTGGCACATGCATCGACGAATGTCCTGTTGATGCTATATCGGAAGGTGATATCTACGTGATTGATCCGGAATTATGTACCGATTGTGGTGCATGCGCCGACGTGTGTCCTACTGAAGCAATTTTTCCCGAATAAATAGACTGGAAGCCTTCAAGGATCAGTTAGAGACTGCTCATGATTTTTGGGTAGTCTCTTTTTTTGTGCTGTTTTAACAAAGAAAGAAAGCGCCCCGGTTGAGAGGCGCTTTTACTAAATGGATGAATAATGTGTTATTTATCCGTTTACTTTCGACATATGTGCAATCAGGTCGAGCATCTTCAGCGAGAATGCCCACTCGTTATCGTACCAAGAAAGTACCTTCACGAAAGTGGGGCTAAGCTGGATACCTGCTTTCTCATCGAATACAGAAGTATGCGGATCGCCGATGAAATCGCTTGATACCACATCGTCGCTCGTGTAACCCAATACACCTTTCAGTTCACCTTCCGAAGCCTCTTTCATAGCAGCGCAGATCTCTTCGTAGGTGGTTTCTTTTGCTAAGCGAACGGTTAAGTCAACTACTGAAACGTTCAAAGTAGGAACGCGCAGCGACATACCGGTCAGTTTCCCGTTCAGTTCAGGAATAACTTTTCCCACAGCTTTTGCTGCTCCCGTGGAGGAGGGAATAATGTTTGCAGAAGCGGCACGTCCACCTCTCCAGTCCTTCGCTGAAGGTCCGTCAACAGTTTTTTGTGTTGCTGTTGTGGAGTGAACGGTGGTCATCAATCCTTCGAGGATACCAAACTTATCGTTCAGTACTTTCGCTACGGGAGCCAAACAGTTAGTGGTACAAGAAGCGTTCGAAACGAATTGCTCACCTTTGGTGTAGGTGTTTTGGTTTACCCCTACCACGTACATGCGGGTATCGTCTTTCGAGGGTCCTGACATCACCACGTATTTTGCACCAGCATCGATATGAGCTTGCGCTTTATCTTTGGTAAGGAACAGACCGGTAGACTCAACCACGTATTCTGCTTCCACTTCATTCCACTTCAGGTCGGCCGGGTTTCTCTCTGAGGTTACGCGTACGGTTTTCCCGTTTACCACCAGGTTACCATCTTTTACCTCTACAGAACCGTCGAACTGACCATGAATGGAGTCATACTTTAACATATAGGCGATGTAATCTACATCGAGCAAGTCGTTGATACCGACGACTTGAATGTCATTTCTTTGTTGAGCTGCACGGAACACTAAGCGTCCGATGCGGCCGAATCCGTTAATACCTACTTTAATCATACTTTATTGAATTTTATTTGTTAAAAGTGTTGTCTAAAAAACCGCTTTACAAACGCATCAAAGAGCAAGCTTTCTTTCTATCTGCTATTCTGCGGTAGTGAAACGTGCCTAAAAACTATCTTTTTATCAAGTTACAAAAATACAATATCTTTTTGTCAAGTGGAAATAATTTGCAACAATTTGTATGATTATGCCAGGAACGGGTAATCGGTGTATCCTCTTTCTTCCCCGTAATAAAATGTTTCGCTATCCGGTTTATTCAGCTTAGCACCTGTTTCAAATCTCTGGGGTAGATCAGGGTTCGCGAGAAACAGCGACGCGAAGGATATCATATGCACGGTACCCTCCTGCAGTTCAGCTTCCGCCGTTTCTCTAGTGTACGCCGTGTTCGCGATAAGCGTGTGGTTGATTTTAGTGCCGAATGTTTCGATCACGTTCTTCGGATAGTGCGGGATATGCGGAAACGCGGGGTCGTTATGCATGAGATGGACGTATGAAAGTGGCATTTTATCGAGGATACCGATAAGGTGGTCGAATTGCTTTACCGGATTTTCGAACACGATGCTATTTGCCGGATTGGTAGGAGCTATTTTGATGCCTACCTTGTTGGGTCCAATCGCGTCCACCAGTGCTTGCATCACCTCAACCACGAAACGGTTTCGGTTCTCTATGCTCCCCCCGTATTCGTCGCTCCGGTAATTGGAGCTGTCTGCTAGAAACTGATTGGCAAGATATCCGTTTGAGGCGTGAAGCTCTACGCCGTCAAATCCTGCTTCCATCGCGTTCCGTGCCGCTTGGCCAAAATCCTGTATGATGGCTTTAATTTCGGGAACCGTTAACTCCCGAGGGGTTTCGAACTCCTTCATTCCTTGGGTCGTGAAATGTTGTCCTTCCGCGGCGATTGCCGATGGAGCTACCGGCAATTGGCCATTTTTGTCCACCGAGTGCCCCACGCGCCCGGTGTGACCGAGTTGAGCATAAATTACTCCGCCCTCTTCGTGCACCGCGTTGGTTACATCTTTCCAGGCGTTGATCTGTTTTTTATTATAGAGGCCGGCCGTGAAAGGATTTCCTTTCGCCTGTTCCGAAATATTGACTCCTTCCGATATGATCAGTCCCGCGCTGGCTCGTTGCACGTAATAACGCTTGATTAAATCGTTTACTATTCCATCATGATCAGCCC
>JAAYTC010000063.1 GCA_012518155.1 Bacteroidales bacterium
CGGGAGTACAATTTCGTAGCTTAAGCCTCCCTGAGTACAGGGACGGTAGAGTACACGGGTACCAATTTGAGATAGACCCCTCTGATCGTGCATGGACCGGGGGTATTTACGACGAGGCTCGCCGGGGGTGGATTTATCCCTTGAACTACAATCCTGAAGGGCAGCAAGCGTTCAAAAACGAGGAGTGGAACAGTGCACGTATCGAGGCAATTGGCAACTCCATTCGTACTTGGGTTAATGGCGTACAATGTACCGAACTATTGGACGACGCCACTCCATCGGGTTTTATCGCTTTGCAGGTGCATTCGATCGGACGTGAAGAGTTGGCTGGAAAAACCGTTTCTTGGCGTAATATCCGTATCCTCACGGAGGATCTTGATAATTACCGCACTCCCGAGAATCCCGATGTAAAGCAACTGAATGCGATCGCCAATACTATTTCGGAGCGTGAAGCAGCCGAAGGGTGGAAGCTTCTGTGGGATGGTAAAACCACCGAAGGATGGCGCGGTGCCCGGTTAGACGGATTCCCGGAAAAAGGATGGTCCATTAATGAGGGTATCCTTAAGGTACATAAGAGCGACGGCGGTGAATCTACTAACGGCGGAGATATCGTGACCACCCGTCCCTACAAGAACTTTATGCTGAAAGTGGATTTCCGGATCACGGAAGGAGCTAATAGCGGCATCAAGTACTTCGTGGATACCGATCTGAATAAAGACGGTCAAGGATCGGCCATCGGTTGTGAATTCCAGATACTGGACGATAGAAGGCACCCCGATGCCAAAATGGGTAGGGATGGAAACAGAACACTTGGGTCGCTTTACGACCTGATCCCTGCCCCGGAAGATAAACCGTTCCGCAACGGGTTCTTTAATACCGCGATGGTCGTGGTGCAAGGGAACCACGTGGAGCACTGGCTGAATGGAGTTAAGATCGTGGAGTACGAACGCAACACCGATGAGTGGAACGAGATCGTACAGGAGAGTAAGTACAAAGATTGGCCTAATTTTGGTAACGCGGAAGAGGGGCTCATCCTCCTGCAAGATCACGGCGACGAGGTCTGGTTTCAGAATATCAAGATAAAAGAATTGCCAAATTAAGCCCAAATAACAGCTAAGCGTGAGCAGCATGCAGCTCACTGTCTTTAAAGGAAAGAAGGAGAATATTCCCGTACCATGGGAGTGTTCTCCTTCTGTTGTTTGTCATTACACCGCTTAGTACAGGAAGAAGAACACATCGCCTAACATTTAATTTAGAATTATCCCAAACATGAAACTCACTCAAAGGCAATCTTGTAATCATTTTTCACCCGTTTCACTCACGAGATGTAATATTATGTAAGTAAAAATATACTTGTAACCGTTCGGGAGCCATATATATTTGCGACACTTAACTAAATTAGTTAAGAATTCAAGAGGTGTAGGTAACTTAATGATCACGGCTATATATCACTTGCATGATAATGTTAGGAGTTTTTTCCGTGCACCCGTACTGTCCGTTTTAGTGTATGAAATGTCTCGAATTGGATATGTGTCGTTTTGGGATTAAAATAAAAATTAGTTATTTATGAAGAAGAATCATTTTAAAATGGTAGGTAGCATTGTCATCATGGCATTGCTCCTACTTGGCTGTGAAAACAATTTGGAGATACTGCTCCCGCAAGGCCCTAAAGGAGAGCAGGGAGAGAAAGGAGATAAAGGCGACCCTGGGATGTCGGCTTTTGAATTGTGGTTAGAGGTGAACGGGAAAGAGCCGGGTACACCCATCGAGGATTTCTTTAACTCGCTGAAAGGTATAGATGGGGTAAACGGTGCCGTGCCTATTATTGGTGAAAACGGCAACTGGTTTATCGACGGGGATGATACGGGTATCCCCGCGAGGGGTAGGGACGGTGTAGACGGAGTGACCCCTCTTATCGGTGAAAACGGCAACTGGTATATCGGTGGTGTCGATACCGGCGTTCCCGCGCGGGGAGTCGACGGGGCTGACGGCATCAACGGCGTGGATGGAAAATCGGCGTACGAATTGTGGAAAGAGGCCGTGGATAGAGATGAAATGACCAACAAAGATGGTTCCGACTATACCGGTGGCAACACGTGGGAAGACTTCCTGATCTGGCTGCAAGGGGGAGATGTGTCGGTGTTGCATCGCTACTGGATAACCCTGCCCGGGAATGAAGGGAAGAGCATCGAAGAGTTTATCGACGAGCTATTCGACTGCCATTGCGACGGGATTACCGTGAGTGTTTTTTATCAGGACGAGTGCATGGGACAAAATACCGACGGTACATTAAACGAAACGTACGATGCCCAACTCAGGGTAGGAGGCCCGGGAGGTACCCAGGTTCAAGTAACCGGCGAAGGGATCGATTTTACCGCCACCATCGTGGACGATACCACCCCGGCTCTGTTTACAATCCCTCGTGGCGAGGAGAACATACCGGTCTCTATCGCTTGTACCCAAAGCGGTAATACGGTGATGAAGCATGCCGTTATCCCCGCGCTGCAACTGGTTAAATTGGCTGATCCACCCACGGCGGTTCAAGTACCGGGCGAACAGGAGGATGTGGTTTCTATCTCGTTCGAGACTGCTCCCAGGGAGCTCTTAGTGGATGGAGTAGTGGTTTATGACGCGGATGGCATCGTGGAAGGAAGTGGATGGGTAGTTTCCAACGAAGGAAAAACGTTTACTCGTACGTACGAAAGAACTGCCGTGGAACAGAAGCCCATGGTTAGGGCCTTCAATAGCAATGGAATCTGTACCACCATTGAAGAGGCGTTCACCATCCCGCCGTTGACACCCGTGGAGGTAGGTGAGTTAATCCTCGAAATCATCGATGATTGCTTCCTCTCAATCACGTTCAGCGGGACCCCGGGAATGACCGTTAAAGCGATGAACGCGGCCAACCATGATCTTTTCGTTATGCTGACGGAAGACCCTGAAGGAACGTATGTTACTTCTGAAATACCGAGGCGGTACGAGGCTTTCACGGTCTTGGTGAGAGCTGAGATGGAGGGGCGCGGAACCGTGGAGAAAACCATTGAGGTGGATGGTGTTAACTTGTCGCCCGTAGCCGAACCGCTCACTATAAGCTTGATACCGGGAGTGGACGATGGGACGAGCCATGCATTGGTTCAACGGAGATTTACTAACAATACCAACGCACCGCTTACCGTTACGGCAACAAGGGGGAATAACAGTTATCCCAGTGCATTAGCACATCCACTTGCTCTTGGATTTCCTCGCACGGCGGTTATCCCTCCACACGGCTTTATCGATGGCGATTTTTATCGCGATTACACGCCCACGTTAGCCGACGGGTATTATGTTCTCACGTTTCATACGCTTACCGAGTGTGAATTGGATAGATCCTACACGTTGACGATCGATAACCAACAAAATTACCGCCACGCGTTTGGACTGATTGATGGGTGGGGCGACGGTAGTGGCGATCCAAACGATCTGGTTACCATCGAAGTCTCTATTTTTGATGCTATCCCCGAGAGTTACGTGGAGTTCCAACTGTTTAACGGGACAGCATACTCCGGTGTTTCGAGGATACAGCTGGATGACAGTGGACACCGCACATGGAATATTACCGGTACACGTGCACAGGTACAAACCGCGTTAGATAATCAAAAAGGATTCTTCTATTTCTTCTCTGATAGCGAGTATACTACCAAGTATAGTATAGGTGCCCATAGGGAAGAGGTCCTATTTGAATTTGACTAAGTGCGCGATGTTAACGATTTACTGGTTTATAATTTCAATTGATATGAAGAGAAATAATATAATATATATCCTTTTAAGCGGTTTCTTGATTCTATCCCTGCCTTCCGGTGCGCAGGACGCTGCCGTGGGAGAGGTAGTTACGAAAAACGGCGAGAAGCGGGCATGGGAGATCGGTATCGGCGCGTCTATTTTCCAGTTCAGCCGGGTGGATTTCACCCGTTTCCAGCCGATGGATGAAAATTACCAACTGGGTTTGCAGTTGAGACACAGCGTGATTGGTCCCAATCTCTATCTCGCCCGCGAGTTAAACCCCTATTTTTACCTCGACCTGCAAGGGTCTGTGGGGTTTACCGCGCAGTATATCGACGGGGAGAACAAGCAGCGGCATCTATATATGGTCGGCCCTGGCTTGCAGTGGCGATTAGGCGAGTACTTCGACTCTAAGTACATCGATCCGTTCTTCCGGGTGGGGGTGAGTTACATGAGAAAGAACTTTGGTATGAAGTACCAAGGCACGGAGGGCGACCTCCCAGAAGAGATGTCGTGGGTATTAGAAAACCTCTACAACAAGGACGGGGTAGACCGCGATGAGATGCTTCCTGTTTCGTTCGGTGTGGGAATGAACGCGTGGCTTAACGACCGTTTTGGGATTGGGCTGCAGGGCGACTACCTGTTGATGCCCTACACCGACGTGGCCAATTCGCTTCAAGGAACCGTGCGGTTAATCTGGCGTGTGGGCGGAAAGTCCAAGAAAAGGGTGCCGCCGGTACAATACGTGGAGGTGGAGAAAATCGTTCAGGGTCCGCCCGTAACGATTGAGAAGATCGTGGAGGTGCCCGCCTCGGTTACAGAAACAGCTTCTGACGAGATTTGCGAGCTCTTCAATAACATCTATTTCGAGTTCGACAAGTCGGACCTTCGTCCCGAGAGCGAGGATACATTAGACAAGATCGCAGACATCATGAAGGCCGATCCGAACAAGAAATACCTCATCACGGGGTATACCGATGCACGCGGCAGCGTGGAGTATAATATCGGGTTGTCAAGAAGGCGCGCGGCTTCCGTGGTAGACGCGTTGGAGAAACGAGGTGTCCCCATGGATATCATCAAGTCGCGTGGCGTGGGCAAGAGCATCTCGTACGTTCCCGTGGGCGAATCACATATCGTACGCGAGGGCGACCGTAAGGTCACCGTGGAGATCATCACCAACATGGATTATTGGGACTTTATGCCGAAACGGGACTATTGATATCCTGAAAATAGGCATTTATTCATTGGGCATCCGGTAGAC
>JAAYTC010000064.1 GCA_012518155.1 Bacteroidales bacterium
CCCAGTCGTTCATCGTCTTCCAAAGGGCGACCGTCTCCTCGTCGCCGGCCTCCCATGCGCGGAGCATCTCGCGGGCTTGCTCCATCAGGGGCGACTCCGCTTCGGCTTCCTCTTTCGTGAGGCCTTTCTCTTGCAAGGCGGACTGCTCCTCCTTGTATTTTTTGTCGAACAGCACGTAGTAATCGCCGATCAGGTGGTCGCCTTTCTTGCCGGACGACTCCGGTGTTTCGCCTTCGCCCCAGCGCTTCCAGGCGAGCATCGACTTGCAGATATGGATGCCGCGGTCGTTCACCAGGTTGGTTTTTATCACCCGTTTGCCGTTGGCTTTCAGCACCTCGCAGAGCGAATGGCCCAGCAGGTTGTTCCGCACGTGCCCCAGGTGCAACGGCTTGTTGGTGTTGGGCGAGGAGTACTCCACCATGTAGAGAGGTGCATTGTCGGTCACCTGCGTGAACCCGTGGTCGGGCTTGCCGTCCATCTCCTCCAGCAGGCGCACCCAGACCCCTTGTGCGATCGTCAGGTTCAAGAACCCCTTGATCACGTTAAACTCGGTTACCACCGCGGTGTTCTCTACCAAGTACGCGCCGATCTCTTGAGCCGTCTCCTCCGGTTTCTTCCGTGAGAGGCGGAGTAGGGGAAAGGTCACGAGGGTGTAATGTCCCGTGAACTCTTTTTTTGTTTTCTGTAGGGTGATCTGCGACGCGTCCGCGTCGGCGCCGTAAAGCTCCTTGATCGCTCGAAGGATTGCTTCTTGTAGGGTCTGTTCGATGTTCATATGTAAAATAGATGCTAAATCTTTGCCGGTGTCATTAATTTAAAAATATGCCTTGCAAAAAAATGATCGATCTGAAATAAAGGGACAAAGGTACAAAAAATGTATGCTTGGTCAATTGTTCGTGTGCTGCAATAAACGACCGAAGTATAATAATTCTGGGATATAACCCAATAAAACCATAATGAAAACAAGATATAACCAGAATATATTATGTTTTCAACCGAATTGCGAGAGAGGCCTAGATAGCGTGAACTTGTTTGTCTGTTTCTACGGTAGGTTCTTGCCGCAGGTCTTGTTTCGCGATATCTTGGATAACCAATCCCGAGAGGATGAACCCGAAGGTAGCGGTTACCTGCACCATAGTGCCGTTCACCCGCGCTTTGCGGAAGCTGCCGTTCTCGCCGGCAAACTCCAGGGCATCGGTCTCCCTGTTGGGAAGCATCTCTTCGCTATAGACGCAGAGGATGGGCTTCACCGGCCGCTCCCCGTTCTTTCGCATCCGTTCCCGCAGCGCGTGCCCCAGCTTGCATCCCTTGACCTTCCAGAACTCGGCGACCCGGATCTTCAGGGGATCCATCTTGAGGGCGGCGCCCATGGAAGAGAAGACCACCGCCTCGGTCTTGGAAGCGGTGACCAGCAGGTGTTGCTTATGCGCCAGGGAGTCGATCGCGTCGATGATGTAGTCGTACTGATCGAGGCAAAACGAGTCGGACGACTCCGCGTTATAGATCTTGGGGAGTGTGACGATTGTAGCGAACGGGTTGATCTCTTCGAGTCGCCGTTTTAGCACCTCCACCTTCAGCTCGCCGATGGTCTTGGTCGTGGCGGGCAACTGCCGGTTGCTGTTCGCCGCCGCCACCCGGTCGGAGTCCACCATCGTCAGGTGCATCACCCCGCTGCGGATCAATCCCTCCGCGCACCAGCTGCCCACGCCCCCCACGCCAAAGAGAATCACCTTTTTCACGGCCAATCGCTGCATCGCCTCCTTTCCCATCAGCAGCTCGGCCCGGGCAAATAGTTCGTTATATTCCATCCCTGAAATAAAAATATCTCAATTCTGTTCCAGTTTTATTAAGCCCTCTCACTGAGTTCCAACCAACGCATCGTTTTCTCGTCGATCTGCTCCATCAAGGCCGACAACCGTTCGGACTGGCTCATTAATTCTTCCGTGGGGAGGGTGCCCGATGAGAGCTGTTCGCTGATCGCCTCCTTCTCCGCCTCCATCTGTTCGATCTCGACTTCGAGCGACTCGTATTCTTGTCGTTCTTTGAAGGTGAGTTTTTTCTCTTCCTCTTTTTTGCGACGCCCTCGCGAGGCGGAATCATCGGTTTTGCTAACTTCGCCGGTGTCCCTTCCGACACGGGTTGCTTTGGCTTCTGCAATTTTGGCTTCGGCAAGCTCCCTCTTCTCCTCCTCCGCTTTCCAAGCACGGTAAAGCGAGTAGTTACCCGGGAAATTTTGAATCTTCGCGTCGCCGTGGAACACCAGCAAGTGATCCACCACCTTGTCCATAAAGTAGCGGTCGTGCGATATCACGATAAGGCATCCCTTAAATCCCGCCAAGTACTCTTCCAATACATTCAAGGTGAGGATATCCAGATCGTTGGTCGGCTCGTCCAGCACCAGGAAGTTGGGGTTCTTGATCAGCACCGTGCAGAGGTAAAGCCGCCGCTTCTCGCCCCCGCTCAGCTTGTACACGTAGTCGTGTTGCTTCTCCGGCGGGAAGAGGAAGTGCTGCAGGAACTGCGAGGCGGTCAACCGGTGCCCATCCCCCAGGTCGATCACCTCGGCGATGTTCTGTACCGCGTCCAGCACCTTGATCTGCTCGTTGAACGCGATGCCATCCTGGCTGTAATAACCGAAATTGACCGTCTCCCCGATCTCGAAATAACCGCTGTCCGGCTCCACCTCTCCCAGCAGCATCTTCACGAAGGTCGATTTTCCGGTGCCGTTGTTGCCCACGATGCCCATTTTCTCGTAACGGGTAAAGGTGTAGTTGAACGAATCGGTGATCCGTATATCATCGTACCGCTTGCTCACGTTTTTCGCTCCAAAGATTTTCTTGCCAATGTAGGCTCCCTTCGCGGCAAACCGGACGCTCTGCTCGGCGGTTTTCTCACGGGCTTTCTCTTCGAGCGTGTAGAAGGCGTCTACGCGTGACTTGGATTTCGTACCCCTCGCCTGCGGCTGGCGGCGCATCCATTCCAGTTCCTTCCGCATCAAGTTTTTGGCCCGATCCACTTCGGCTTGCTGGGTTGTTACCCGCTCCTCCCTCTTCTCCAGGTAGTAGGAGTAGTTCCCCTTGTACCCGTAAATCTGCTGGTCGTCTATCTCCAGGATGCGAGTGCATACCCGATCCAGAAAATAACGGTCGTGTGTCACCATCAGCAGGGCGACCGGACTACGTGCCAACTGCCCTTCCAGCCACTCCACCATCTCCAAATCCAAGTGGTTGGTCGGCTCGTCCATGATCAACAGATTCGGTTCACTGATCAGCACGTTGGCCAGTGCCACCCGTTTCGCCTGCCCTCCCGATAACTCCCCCATCTTTTGTTGAAAGTCGGTAATGTTCAACCGGGTCAAAACTTGCTTCACGCGCTGCTCGTAATCCCACGCGTTGTGTAGATCCATTTGAACGAGCACTTCGTCCAGTTTCGATTGGTCTCCGGAGGCGATCACCTCCTCGTAGCGCGCGATCAGCTTCACTACTTCGCTGTCGGAGCTAAAGCACGCCTCCAGCACCGTGAGATCGGGGTCGAAGAGGGGCGACTGTTCAAGGTAGGCCACCCGGGTGTTGTTACGGAAGACTACCCGCCCGTCGTCGTACGGCTCTTTGCCCGAGAGTATGTTCAGCAAGGTGGTCTTTCCCGCTCCGTTGCGGGCGATCAGGCCCACCTTCTCCCCTTCGGCGATGCCGAACGAGCTCTCTTGGAAGAGCAGCAGGTCGCCGAAACTCTTGGTCAGCGTATCGATTTGTAAAATAGGGGTAGCCATAGCGGGGTTGTTTGAGGCCACAAAAATACAAAAAACTATCGATATGGCCCTA
The DNA here is from genome assembly GCA_012518155.1 of Bacteroidales bacterium. Lineage (GTDB taxonomy): Bacteria > Bacteroidota > Bacteroidia > Bacteroidales > Dysgonomonadaceae > Proteiniphilum. Next base: position 3,822 of record JAAYTC010000064.1, read on the forward strand.
AAACTTCCAGACGAGGTAGGTGAACAGGTCCAATCGGCTGTTCCCGTTGATCTGCTCCGTGCCGCTGCCGATGGTGTCCCGGTTAAAGTAACGGGTGTAGCCCGCTTTCACTGAAAATGCGATTCCTCGAGTAATCTGATACTTCGCGGAGAGAGCCAAGCGAAGGCCTTTCCCGTAAAACGAAGGCATATAGAACGTACTTAATAGGTTACGCTCGTAAGAGTAAAGGCGTGCGTTGTATGTGTCGGCGTCGAACCAGGCTAAGTAGGCATCGCCCGTTAATGGCCCTTTCCCTCGGTAAGAAACGCTTTGTGAGAGCATATATCCAAACTCTGTTTCGTGGTTTTCCGTGCTGGGCGGATGCTCCTCGCTGTATCGAGCCATGTCTGCCGTGCTACGAAAGCCCCATCCGTTGGACTGTTCATGGGAGTAGCGCAAGCGGACTTTGCTCGTGGCATACGGGATTACCAACCGGGCGGTCATCTCGGGATCTGTGCTGTTTTTTTCTTTTCTTTTGTATTTGTAACGAACTTCTAAAAAACGACCTCGCTCGAAGGTATAAGTGCTCAAGAAATAGATGTCTACCGCCTTCGATGGGGTATCTACCCCCGATTTTAGCCAAGGGAAGCGGATAAGATCGATATAGCTGTTCACGGAAACCCGCTGAAACGGTTGAAATCCGGCACCGAGATAAAGGCCGTGTTCGTTTTGAACCCTATTCCCTTCGGAAAATGCCTGTGCATATAACGCGTTGTAGGAAACCGGATAGTACCGGTGTAGCGCAGAGAGGTTGAGGTTCACCGAGGGACGGTATTGCAGCATATTGATCGTGGCAACCGCACCGCTTCGAGCAAGAGCGGTTTCACCCGCGAAGATAAATCCAGGCAACTGGTAAGAGTAGTCGATGCCAGCGTTGAAGTTCGCCGTATCTCGCAGATAATAACGATTGTATGCCCGAAACGTGGGGTTATACATCCGATTATACCGATGATAGAGGGCACTTAATCCCACTTGAAATCGCCCTTCGCGGTAGTTGATGTTTGCACCGCCTACCTGCTCTCTCGTGTTCTTTCGCTTCTCCATCTCTAACGGAGTCCGGTGTAACCCGTCCACCTTAAAGGAGGTAATCTCTCCTTCGTTATTCAGGTTAGCATCAATTCTTCTATTCGAGTAAAAGGTTGTCAGCGAGAAGTTATCGATTTCCGTTACTGCCGCTGCTCCTCGGAAGAACCCGCTCTCGGCAGTGGAGAAATGTCGCTTCGGTTCTTGTGTCCGGCGCGATACATTGTCGGTACTCCACGCCTTGCTCCCCACGAAATCGTTATTCAACACCAGTCCCTGCCCGAAGGAGAGGCGGTAGTCGCCCAACACGAAGGTCTTTAGCTTTCCTACCTCTCGCACGATTAGGTGCACGCCGTAATGATCGTATCCCTTTGGGTATCCTGCTTTAAGAAGTGGCTCGCCCGCATCTTTCTCAGCCGTGAAGCCCAGTTGAATCTTGTTGCGGTAACGAAACGAGTAGCGAACCGAGTTGTAAAAATCTTCGCCGAGGTACTTTCTGTTGGGATAACGTTCTAGAATACTATCCGTGAATTCACCGTAACCTGCACGGGGTGTTACTGTTTTGTCGAACCGTAACTGAACCTCGTGCTGACCTGTTTTTAGGATGCTGTGGGGAGAAACATCTTCCTGCACTTTCACCGTCTCGCCCACATGAAAAAAAGGGAGGATAAGTGCAACTTTCCGATGATCCAGTCGTGGCACGTTGCGCAGCTCATAAACGGTATAGATTGGGCGGTTTTTCTCGAGAAAATTGACTAAACTGTTAATTTCTTCCAGAGAGAGTAAGGGGAATCTCTCTAGCTCGTTGCGACTTACACTATTCAGGTTCATTGGGTTGTTTTCGAGGTAGAGAAGTTCTTGATACATGTTTTCGATCGCGTTACCCTTTGACTCCTCTTCTTCGGCCAGCTGCTCCACGAACATCCGCCAATCGGTCTCCTGCGCATGCAAAGTGCTCGCGAGGATAAAAAATAGGGGGAATAAAAATACGCGGGCGAGGTATTTATTCCCGTCGCTTTTGTTTTTAATGGTTGTCATAGCACGATAACGGTTGTTGTGACTTTGAAGCATCTGTTCTTTCGATATAGGTGCTTTTCCCAAAAATAACCATTTTCTTCATCAAAAGCAAATAGTTTATCTCTGTTTTTGGAACACAAATGCTTAAAAATAAGTATAATGTAAATTTCAGTTTTACTTGATCAGTGCATATGTGTAAAGTTTTATATACATTTGCAAGAGGTTTAATGTCTTGATGGGCATGAAAGGAACAACAAATTTTTTATCAAGTAGGATAATACTTCTCTTACTCGTTGTGGTGTCGATGAATGGTTGTGGGCAGCGTAAGCACGATTTTCCCGTTATTGTTCATTCCGACACCTTACGGGTTATTACCCTCAATAGCTCCACCTCTTATTTTATTTATCGCGATCAACCTATGGGATACCATTACGAGATGATTCGTGATTTCTGTGCCCATCACGACCTAACTCCGCGGGTTGCGGTGGCAGGTAACATTCCTTCTATGTTGCGTATGTTGCTTGAAAACGAGGGCGATGTGATCGCGTACAACATGCCTGTAACCAATGCGTTGAGGGATTCTGTTATTTACAGCGGACTTTCTCAAGTGTCGCATCAGGTGCTGGTGCAAAGAGCGGTGCATGGCGACTCGATGATTACGGATGTAACCGGTTTGATTGGAAAGCAAGTGACTGTTCTTGCCGGCTCGCGTTACCTCGATCGATTGGTAAATCTGAATGAAGAATTGGGTGGAGGAATTAACGTGAAGGTTGTCGAGAACGATACCATCGCGATAGAAGACCTCATCCGGATGGTATCGAGAGGAGAGATTGATTTAACCGTGGCCGACGACGATCTGGCACGGCTCAATCAAACCTATTTTAGAAATTTGGACGTGCACTTGCCGGTTAGCTTCGATCAACGGTCATCGTGGGTGGTGCGAAAAGACACGCCCATCTTGGCTGATTCGTTGGATAGCTGGTTCAAGGACACCACCACGGAACCTTCGTTTGTAGGTGTGATAAAGCGCTATTTCGAGGAAACTAAAGGATACGCTCACATGGAGATGTTCCGACTAAGCCCTCTGTTAGGGCCAGGAGTGATCTCACCCTATGATGTGTACTTTAAACAGTACGGAGAGAAATTTGAGATCGATTGGCGTTTGCTGGCTTCGATTGCATACCAAGAATCTACTTTCAACCCCGAGGGGAGGTCTTGGGCCGGTGCCAGTGGCTTAATGGGGTTGATGCCGGCCACCGCAGCGTCAATGGGTCTGGGATCGGAGGAGCTGTTAATACCGGAGAGAAATATTGGCACGGGAGCTGAATATCTTCGTGAACTTCTGGACGTTTTTTACTCGGTTAACCCGTTTGAAGAACGGATAAAAATGGCATTAGCTGCATATAATGGTGGAATCGGACATGTATTTGATGCTCGGGCACTTGCCAGAAAATACGGTGGAGATGATGCACTGTGGGATGGGCACGTTGAAAAATTTATTCAACTGAAACGCCTGGAACAGTATTATACCGACCCGGTGTGTAAAAACGGTTATTTCCGGGGAGATGAAACTGTCAGATACGTACGTGATGTGACTGCCCGCTGGGAGGTTTACAAAGAAAAAGTTTGATCTCTGCTCTCGTTGATCGAAAAAGTTCACTAAAGTTAGACTTTTTCTGCACTCGGCAAAATAAATGAATTTACTCTGCTCTCGTTGATCGAAAAAGTTCACTATCTTTGTGGCAAGTAGAAACGCTCAATTGGAAATTTTACACGTATGTCAGTTATTATCAAAAAAGTCAACTCGAAAGATGACCTGAGAAAATTCATCCAGTTCGGCATCGACCTGTACGAGGGAAATGAATATTTTGTACCCCCGTTGATTTACGACGAGAGGGATACGCTTACGATGAGTAAGAACCCGGCCTTTGAACACTGCGATGCCTCTTACTTCCTCGCGTACCGGGGGGACGAGATCGTGGGGCGGATTGGTGGGATTATCAATCACAAGGCGAACGAAATATGGAAACAGAAACATGCCCGGTTTGGTTTCGTGGATTTTATTGACGACGATGATGTGGCGGATGCCCTCTTCGGCGCAGCCGAGAGCTGGGCGCGGTCGAGAGGCATGGAGAAAATACATGGGCCATTAGGATTCACCGATATGGATCATGAGGGGATGCTTATCGAAGGGTTCGATCGGATGGGAACCATGGCCACGATCTACAACTACCCTTACTACCCGGAACATATGGTGCGGATGGGGTATGCTAAGGAGCAGGATTGGGTGGAATTTCTGATTCAGATACCGAAAGAGGTACCGGAGCGATTCGACCGTATGTCGGAGGTGGTGAAGCGTCGCTTTGGACTTGTCGTAAAACGCTTCGAGCGGAAAAACGACGTCTATCCTTACGCGAAAGAGATCTTTCAGCTGATTAATAAGGCCTATAAAGAGTTGTTCGGGTACGTGGAGTTGACAGATAAACAGATCGACTACTACGTGGATATGTATATCCCTATGTTGCGACTGGAATTCCTGTCGGTGATCTTGCGTCAGCAAGACAATAAGATGGTGGGTGTTGCTATCGGGCTGCCCAGCATGTCGGAGGCTCTTCGTAGGGCAAAGGGCAAGTTCCTTCCCACGGGTTGGATCCATCTATATAAAGCACTGAAAGGAATTGGAAGCAGTACCAAGGTGCTCGACCTGATGCTGGTCGCAATCGATCCCGAATACCAAGGGAAAGGGCTCAACGCGCTCATATTTAAGGAGTTTATTACAGCGGCACGGAAGTTGGGAATGGAAGTGGCCGAGAGCAATATCGAGCTGGAAACCAACAATAAAGTGCAGTCGCTATGGGACGGGCTGGAAGTGGAACAACACAAGCGAAGAAGGGCGTTTATCAAGGATTTATAGCGTGAAATCCTTCCGAGGGAGTTGGTAAGATATCTCCCTCTTATTGGATATATTGAAGAATGATGTTTAATCGCCGGGTAAATTTAAATCGGCTTATTAATAGAGAAAATATAGAAAGAGAGGAATCAGAGTGAACCAAACGGATTTACAAGTATTAGAGAGCAATTATCAAGAAGAAAATATTGTCACGCTGGAGTGGCAGGAACATATTCGCCGACGCCCGGGAATGTATATCGGTAAGTTGGGCGATGGCACATCGTCTGACGACGGTATCTACGTGCTCCTGAAAGAAGTGTTGGATAACTCGATTGATGAATATATGATGGGCTTTGGAAAGACCATCGAGGTGATCATCGAGGATAAGAACGTCACCGTGCGAGACCACGGGCGGGGCGTTCCCTTAGGAAAGGTAAAGGATGTTTGCTCCAAAATGAATACTGGCGCGAAATACGATTCCAAAGCATTTAAAAAATCGGTCGGCCTCAATGGGGTCGGGATCAAGGCAGTAAACGCCCTTTCTTCACAGTTCTACATGGAGAGCTCTCGTGAAGGGCAGTCGAAGAGAGTGGACTTCAGCCAGGGACTTCTCTCCCACGAGAACGGGATCGAGAAGTCGGGCAACGGTAATGGTACGCTGGTCGGCTTTACACCGGATGCCTCCATCTTTGGAGAATACCACTACCGAGAAGAGCATATCGAGCCGCTGCTCAAGAACTACGTGTTCCTGAACACCGGCTTAACCATCGTTTTTAACGGCAAGAAATACAATTCGAAGAACGGGCTGGAAGACCTGCTTAACGAGAACCTAACGTCCGAAGAGCTGTACCCCATTATCCACCTCCACGGTGAAGATATCGAGGTGGCTATCACGCATACTAACCAGTATGGCGAAGAATACTACTCGTTCGTGAACGGGCAGCATACCACGCAGGGAGGGACACACCTCACCGCTTTTCGGGAGGCAACCGCCCGGGTAATCAAGGAGTTCTATAACCGTAACTTCGAGTACTCCGATATACGGAACGGTATCGTGGCAGCTATCAGTATCAAGGTAGAAGAACCGGTGTTCGAATCGCAAACAAAAACCAAATTAGGCTCTAAAGAGATGGGGCCCGATGGAATTTCCGTGAGCAAGCATATCAATGACTTCCTCAAGAAAGAATTGGATAACTACCTCCACAAACACGCCGATACGGTGGAGGCACTGCAGAAAAAGATACTCGATTCGGAAAAAGAGCGCAAAGCGATTGCTGGAGTGACCAAGCTGGCGCGAGAACGTGCAAAGAAAGCGAACCTTCATAATAAAAAGCTGCGCGATTGCCGGATACACTATAACGACGCGAAGGGGGACGACCGGGAGAAAACATCGATCTTTATCACGGAGGGAGACTCCGCGAGCGGCTCCATCACCAAGAGCCGTGACCCTAACTTGCAGGCGGTGTTTAGCTTGCGAGGGAAACCTCTTAACAGCTACGGGCTCACCAAGAAAATAGTCTACGAGAACGAGGAGTTCAACTTGCTCCAAGCGGCACTCAACATCGAAGAGAGTATGGACGGGCTGCGTTACAATAAGGTGATCATAGCGACCGACGCCGATACCGACGGAATGCATATCCGTTTGCTGTTGCTCACGTTCTTCCTGCAATTCTTTCCTGATTTAGTCAAGAAGGGACATGTGTACATTTTCCAAACACCGTTATTCCGTGTGCGTAACAAGAAGAAGACCATCTATTGCTACACGGAGGAGGAGCGAGTGAACGCGATCGACGAACTGGGGCCTAATCCCGAGATTACGCGATTCAAGGGGCTGGGAGAGATCTCACCTGATGAGTTCCGAAACTTCATCGGTGAGGATATCCGGCTCGATAAGGTAACGATGCGCAAGGAAGATCTGCTGAAAGAACTCTTGGAGTTCTACATGGGAAAAAATACCCCCGAGCGGCAGACGTTTATTATTGATAACCTGGTACTCGAAGAAGATGAAGTCGCCTGAACCGACATCCCTTAAGCGCATCGCCCTGTTCCCCGGTACCTTCGATCCCTTTACCGTGGGGCATGAATCGCTGGTAGAGCGCGGGCTCTCACTTATGGACGAGATCGTGATCGCGATCGGCGTGAACGAGGCTAAAAAATCCTATTTCTCGCTGGATAGGAGACTACAGATGATCGACGATTTGTACAAAGGGGAACCACGGGTACGAGTGGAGAGCTACGATATGTTAACGGTGGACTTTGCACGGCAAACGGGTGCAGGGTTCATCTTACGGGGTATACGGACGGTAGCTGATTACGAGTACGAGAAAACCATTGCCGATATGAATCGAACCATTTCGGGAATCGAAACGTTTTTATTGTTTACTGAACCTGCTCTCACCCACATCAGTTCATCACACGTGAGGGAACTTTTGCGCTACGGGCACGATGTAAGTGGCTTTATTCCAAAAGGGATGAAGCTATAAAACCCATATAAATTTTGGACATGCAAAAAAGAATAGTCGCGGTTGTTTTAGGTGTCTTTTTTTTCTCTCTTTCGGGATGTGTTTATGGCCAGTTCAGGCCGTCGCCGGATGGTATTAAGTTGGAGCGTACCCTTCAGTTGATCAACAGCCTCTACGTGGACGACGCAGATACGAAGAAACTCACCGAGGCAGCCATACGTGCTATGCTCGAGGAACTTGATCCGCACTCATCGTACCTAAACGAAGAGGAGGTGAAAGCCATGAACGAACCGCTGCAAGGAAACTTCGACGGTATCGGTATCTCGTTTAATATGCTTACCGACACCCTCTACGTGATGGAGGTGATCGCGGGAGGGCCTTCTCAAAAGGTGGGACTGATGCCGGGCGACAAAATCATAAAGGTGAACGACACCGTGATTGCCGGGGTGGAGATGAATAATCAAGACGTGGTGAAAATGTTGCGTGGCCCCAAGGGTACTACCGTAAACGTATCGGTTTTGCGAAGGGGCGTGCCCGAATTAATAGAATTTCGTATTGTCCGTGACCGGATTCCTATCACAAGCATCGATGCTTCCTATATGGTGGCGGACGATATTGGTTATATCCGCTTAAGCCGCTTTGGAGTCACTTCGGGAGAGGAGTTCAAAAAAGCCGAAAATGAACTCAAAGCACAAGGTATGAAACACCTGCTCTTGGACCTGACCGATAATGGTGGGGGCATATTGCAGGTGGCGAACGAGATTGCCGATGAGTTCTTGGGCGACGGGAAATTAATTGTCTATACCGAAGGGAAAAACCAACCCCGGTTCACGATGAATGCCACCGGCGGAGATGCGCTGCAAGATGGAAGATTGGTAATCCTTGTAAACGGTGCTTCCGCCTCTGCCAGTGAAATTCTCGCGGGCGCGGTACAGGATTGGGATCGGGGGGTGGTTGTAGGAAGACGTACTTTCGGTAAGGGGTTGGTACAACGGCAACTCCCTCTACCGGACGGCACCATGATCCGGCTCACCGTGGCACGTTATTATACCCCCACGGGCAGAAGTATTCAACGCCCTTACGAAGAGGGGAATTTGGACGCGTATAACATGGATTTTATGAACCGTATCCAGCACGGTGAACTGTTTGCAGCGGATAGCATTCATTTTGCTGACTCGCTGCAATATACCACCTTGGTGAACAAGCGCACCGTCTATGGTGGAGGAGGCATTATGCCCGATTATTTTGTACCGGTAGATACCACTTCCGGAACGATGCTTCACGCGAACCTCAATGCCCGAGGAGTGATCAATAGAGCTGCTATTGCTGAGGTGGATAACCGGCGCGCGGAACTATTGGAGAAATTCTCGAACGTGGATTCTTTCAGCGCGGGATATCAGGTGTCCGATGAGATCGAGAACAGAATTCAAACCCTTGCAAAGGAGGAAGATATCGAGTGGAATCAGGAAGAATATGCTCGTTCCCGATCGCTGATATCACTGCAACTAAAGGCATTGATTGCTCGTGACCTGTATAACTCGTCCGCTTTCTACCGGATCATCAACGAGGAGAACGATATTTTTCAAGAGGGATTGGAGATCATTTCTGATAGCCGTCGCTACGATGGGTTGCTGCAAGGTATCGGGAGCAATGTCGGGCAAAATTAAAGTCTGATCTATTTAATCCTCAAAACTATAAGATTCCTGTTCGAGTAGTATCACTAACTCAAGTTTCGCATGTATCAATTATTACAATTATAGCTAAAAATGAGGCCTATAAATGTTTTATGGGGACCCGTTGGATGAAGTAGGCGAAACTTGAGTCGCTAATAAGTACATTATGAACTTCGATTACAGTAAACTCAGGGTAAAAGAGGAGGCAAAGATTAAACTGGCAAATTTTCCAACCTCCGAGGATGGAGGATTCACCAAGAAGTCGGCAAAAAAGGAGATCAAGCAGAACATCAAAGAGCTTAAAAAGTTTCAAGAGATGTTTTATGCCGATAACCGATACTCACTGTTAATTATCCTACAGGCACGTGATGCCGCTGGAAAAGATGGAGTAATCCGCCACGTGATGTCGGGCATCAACCCCCAGGGATGCCGGGTTCATAGTTTTAAGACGCCGACCAAAAACGAGCTGGAACACGATTACTTCTGGCGCCACTATATCGCGCTGCCGCAGCGAGGAATGATTGAGATATTTAATCGCTCGCACTACGAGAACGTGCTGGCTACCAAAGTTAACCCCACTTGGATTCTCAACGAACGGATCCCTGGATACGGCTCGGTGGATAAAATAGACCAACCTTTCTGGGATAGCCGCTACGAGAGCATCAACGCGATTGAAAAACATCTCTATCAGAACGGGATGCGCATCTTGAAGTTTTTCTTGAATGTGTCGAAGGAGGAACAAAAAGAACGATTTCTCTCCCGGATTGATGAACCGGATAAAAACTGGAAATTCAGCTCAGCCGATCTGCATGCCCGATCGCAATGGGATGCTTACGAAGCAGCGTTTGAAGAGATGCTGGAGAGGACCTCCAAGCCGCACGCTCCATGGTATGTAATTCCGGCCGATAAGAAATTCTTCGCCCGAGTGGCGGTGGGCGATATCATCTTGGAACTGTTCAAGTCACTCGACCTCCATTACCCGCCTGCCGAATCGCCTGAGTTGCTTCAAAAAGCCCGGGAGGCTCTTTTACGAGAATAATGAGTGTTACTCCTTAAACTTTCTTGATCGCAATCGCCTGTCCAGTTGCGAGATCAACCACAGCATGCTGAACACGAAAGCGACAAATACCGATGCCCCGATGAACTCCGAGGAGAGCAGGAACTCTTGTCCAAAAATGAAATAGGCAGCCGCGATCATTCCCGCGAGCACGGCATACATGGTGCCGAAAATGCTTCCCAGCTCCCTGATCACGTTACCCGACTCTTTACTCCTCTTGAGTTTCCGCGGTGCTAACGCCTTTTCTGCTTCTATCTGGTGCATGATACGGTGTTTCAGGTTATTCGGAGCCTTCTCCTTGGTTTCCCGCATGAGGATTCGCACCCTCTCTTCTTCTTTCGTTATGTTATTCTTTTTCATCCTATTCAAATTAAAATCTGCGATTCCACGAGTGATTCTTTCTTGTTCTATAAATGATTTATCATTCCTCCTTGAATGATTCTTCATTGACCCGATAGTGCCTCTCCAATAGTTCTTTGAACATTTTTCGTGCTCGAAACAGTTTTACTTTCACGTTGGATTCATTCAACCCAGTGATCTTGACAATCTCTTTTACCGGATTATCTTCTAAATAATAGAGGGTGAGTAACAGGGAGTCGCCCTTTGGCATTCTCCCCAGGATATCTGCCACCATCTCTCGCTGATCCAATGCCTCTAAATTGGTCTGCAACGTGTTATCCGATAGATGCGGTGCATCCGCCAACTCCACCTCTTTGTCAAATACCCATAACCTCGCTTTCGTGTGGGTAATGGCGGTGTTATACACGATGCGGTAGAGCCACGTCGAGAACTTGCTTTCGGAACGAAAACCGTGAAGATTCCGGTAGGCCTTCACGTAGCTTTCCTGCACCACATCCTCCGCGTCCTGCCTATTGCCGCATATCCGGTACGCGATGGTAATCGCCATATCTTGGTATGTGTCGACAAAGTAAGCGAACGCGGAGCTGTTGCCCGAAAGCACTTGCTGTACCCGTTGATTTTCGTTCATCGTCAGCCGTTATTCCTGTTCCTTGGCCTCTTCTTGCTGTAAGTGTGGCTTCTTTTGCACCACCAAGAAATAGGCTAAGTAACCCAATCCAAGGAAGAACACCACGCTGGCACCGGTCACCCAAAACTCGTTTCCCCATCCAATGGCCAGGTGCTCCGAGCATAGAAACCCTACGATAATCCCGATTCCCAACGCGATCAGGACAATTCCATTTCTCAGCGATACCATTCGGTTGGGATCCGCTTTTTTACGCGATCTTGGCAGGTC
>JAAYTC010000065.1 GCA_012518155.1 Bacteroidales bacterium
GCACCACCAGTACCCACAGCGGCTACGGCAGTTTCGTGCCGTATGAATTAAACCCGGAAGAGTTCGTGCTTGCCTCGGTGGAACAATCGGAACTGCCGAGCGATATACGTGGATCGCACGAATACCAGCACGTGTACACCGACATCCGACATTCACAACCCGTTACACTGGGCGTTTCGGTCCTCTATAATTTGAGTGAACGGTGGAGCCTCACGAGCGGGCTCACCTACACCTTGCTTTCATCGGAATTGTACTCCGGCTCTAAAACCGACAACCATTACCATCATAGCCGGCAATCGCTCCATTACGTGGGGGTGCCGCTGAACGTGAATTACACCGTGTGGAGGAACCCTAAAATCTCAACATACGTATCGGGTGGTGGACTCGTGGAAAAAAACCTGTGGGGTAAACTGACCACCGATTTTGTGATCGGCGATCAGCTCGAGACCCGGAATCGGCAAGATATCCGCGTCAAACCGTTGCAATGGTCGGTCAACTCTGCCATCGGCATCCAATACCAAGCAACACGCCATATCGGGTTATATGCTGAACCGGGTGTCACCTATCATTTTAAGAACAGCAGCGAAGTGGAGACCATTTACAAAGAGAGGCCCCTCAATTTCAACATCCGGCTCGGGTTGCGTTTTTCGTTCAATGAGTAATTAACGCGCTCGCGTGCCCAGACCTCAATCTCAATCAGTCCCTAACACCCGATCGATACGCTCCAGTTCTTCCGTGCTGAAAGAGATGTTTTTTAGCGCGTTCAGGTTTTTCTGTAGTTGTGCTACCGAGCTCGTCCCCACGATCACCGAAGTCACCTTGTCCCCTCTCAGCAACCAAGCCAGTGCCATCTCCGCCAAGCTTTGTCCCCGTTCTCCCGCGATTTCCGACAACCGATTCAGCTGCTTCAGTCGCTCGTCGGTCAACGCGGTCCGGCGTAAAAATTGGCCCAGCGACATCCGTGAACCCTTCTCCACGTTCCCGCTCAGGTACCGGTCCGATAACAGCCCTTGCGCTAACGGTGAAAAGGCGACAAACCCCGCGCCCGCCTCGTTGGCTTGATCGATGATGCCCTCCTTCTCCACCTCCCTGTTCAGCAGGTTATACCTACCTTGGTACAACAAGCAGGGTACATCCCGCTCCCGTAGATAGTTATACGCGAACGCGGCAGCTTTGGGCGGGTACTTCGATATACCGACGTAGAGCGTTTTCCCTTGTTTCACCAAATCGACCAAGGCTTGCATGGTCTCTTCCAGTGGTGTATTGGGATCGTACCGGTGCGTGTAAAAAATATCCACGTAGTCGAGGTTCATCCGCTTCAAACTCTGATCGAGGCTATTCATCAAGCTCTTCCTCGAACCCCAATCGCCATACGGCCCGGGCCACATTTCGTGCCCCGCCTTGGTGGCAATAAACAGCTCGGAACGATAAGGAGAAAATGAACTTTTCATCACCTTCCCGAAGGTCTCTTCCGCCGAGCCGTTAGGCGGCCCGTAGTTATTGGCCAAGTCGAATTGGGTAATTCCTTTGTCAAAAGCGGTGTGCAACATCTGCTTGCTGTTCTCAAAATCGTTTTCTGCCCCGAAATTGTGCCAGAGTCCCAGCGACAATTCGCTCAGTAAAATTCCGCTCCTACCGGCCCTCCGGTATTTCATCGTGCCGTCGTAACGTTTTTCATCGGCTTCATACATTGTACTCATTCTTTCTACAGTTTTATTTATACTTTTCGTGCGAGCTCTTTGTCGGGTACTCCTTGTTTAAAATTTCCACCTACTCTGAGTAAAACAAACTTAACGGCATTTTTGCTAGATAGATGGACGCGTTGTTTGATTCATGGGAAGAATAATAACATACCCATATCTGATCATCTTCCACGATCAGCCCGGGATAACTTGTATCACCGCCGGAAGGCAGCACGTAAACTTCCTGAAATCTTTCGGTTCCATTTCCAGCCAAAACAACCGTTTTCGGGAAAGAGGTGTAATGCGAACGAGTACCCATCACGATTAAACTATCATTAAGGTGTACAAAATCGGGGCCACCCAGCCGGAAATCCATCTCTTTCCACGTCCACTCTGTATACGGCGCGCTACTTTTTCCCCAATATCCCTTTTGGTTTCCTCTTTCTCTTCGAACCATCATGTACATGTCTCCATGGGAATCAAATCTGGCGGTCGCCTCATTCGGAAAATCGGGAATATCAAACTTGGTTACAAGGTTATAATGAATGCCGTCGCTCGTTGAAAGCAGACTGAGTTTTGTTTCACCATCGTCGTTCAAAGAGTACAACGTACCATATCCCAGGCCATTATTCCATGTAACCCTCCATATCCAGTCCTTTCCATTGCCGGCAAAATCGCTTATAGTGACAGGGACGGGATCAGAAAAACGACGTCCATCCTCACTGAAAGAAACATGAGGAACCATCCCGGTTAGTTTTCTATCTTTATAAATAGATCCCCCAATAATCATCATCAGCCTTCCTGTAGGGGTGATCGACAATTTTGGATCTCGAAGGTCAATGCCATTCATCCCCAGTAAAGCAACGCTTTCCCAATTTTTACCATCGGACGATTTTATCACCCTCACTTTTCCCTCTGCATTCCCATCTTTATCAAAAACGTGCGACGCACCCTCTCGGAAAGAACAGTAGTACTCATCGTTAAATTTAATTAACGAAGTAAAGGCCGAATGGGTGTCAACATCCCATATTTTATCCACTTCCACACAAATAGTCTGCCCGATCACGGTAGAAACAACGATCGAAAGAAATAGAATTAAAACCTGCTTTTTCATAGAATTGCTTGTTATTGTTTATTTTCGAATGCTCGTTAGTATCCAGTTTTAAATGTCAAGTTATCAACAAAGATAGTAAACATTTCGAGGTTACATTAAAGGTTTTGAGATAGCCGCCTAGGATAGGAACTTCCTTCCCGCGAAAGCCGTTATATGCGATCGCAAGGCACATGCCTCCCGAGAGTGAGTCGACCAGCCTGTCGCCGTTCGCTACTGCTTCCGGAATTTTCAAATCGGTAATCTCGCCGGTATCCGTGAACTACCGGTGGTACCGTTCCGCACCGATTCATTCGAGAAATAATTGAATAGAAAAAACCACCGAAAACATTTGGAAGTTTTTAAACGATTGTTTAACTTTGTGTGGAGCGTCCGTGATCCCGCTCCAAAATGCTTTAAATGATGGATATCGGCTATCTAAAGAGGGGAGCTCGTCGTTCGAACAATAAAAAAATATGACAAAGTCGCAACCGTCGGGTGTAAAAGATAGAATATTAAAAGCCGCCAAAGAGCTGTTCATTTCGAAAGGCTTCGCGGGCACGAGCATACGCGATATCGCGTCGGCCTCCGATTCAAACGTGGCGCACGTGAAGTATTACTTCCAGTCGAAAGCAAACCTTTTCGAGATTATTTTCGACGAGGCATTTGACATCCTGATAAATCGGGTAAGTGCCACCATCACTTCGGATCTACCATTCGAGGAGATGATCGAAAGGTGGATCACCACCTATTTCGAGCTTTTGCCCCACTACCCGCAGATACCGATGTTTGTCCTTAGCGAGATCAATCATAGCCCCGACGCTTTAGTCGATAAAATCGCTCGAAAGAATCCCGAGAAGATATTTAATCGCCTTTCCGAGAGGATGGAGGAAGAGATAAAAAAGGGAACAATCCGTCCCGTCCCTGTATTCGATTTAGGCTTGAATATATTGTCGCTCTGTATGTTCCCTTTCATGTTTAGTGGATTTGCCACGCGCACCGTGGGCATCCCCCGAAGCGAATACAATGCCTTGGTGGCAAATCACAAACAACACGTGGTCGACTTTGTACTGCGAGCATTGAAGCCATAATTTTTTTGCCTTTGATTTAAACAATCGTTTAAGTCGAAAATATGAAGCATTCCCCTATACCCTCGATCATCCGGAAGCGTGCGATTGATGATTAAATTAAGAGAAAGATAAACGATAGGGTTTTGAAGAATGAAGATACAGAAGAGCACGTGGAGAGAAAAATAACGATGAAAACAAAATACAACATAGGAATCGATATCGGTTCCACCACTTTAAAAATTGTAGTACTGGATCGCTTTGGCGAGGTAAAACACAAGGTGTACCGGCGCCACAAAGCCGACTTTAACCAAGTGCTTTTGCAAGAGTTACAACAGGTGCGTTCGCTATTCCAAAAGGAGGGTTCGACCGAATTCACCATCGGGGTGACCGGTTCCGCCGGGATGGGCGTCTCGGAGCGCACGGGCATCTCGTTCGTGCAAGAGGTGGTCTCCTCGATCCGGGTGGTACAAGAGCGGTATAGCAACGCCCGCACGCTAATCGACCTGGGGGGCGAAGATGCCAAGATCGTCTTCTTCGATGAAGGAAAGCAACCCGATATCCGGATGAACGGCAGTTGCGCCGGGGGAACCGGTTCGTTTATCGACCAGATGGCGGACCTGATGAATATTCAGGTGGAACAACTTGCCGATGAAGCACTTGAATACAAAAAGGTTTTCCCGGTGGCTTCCCGTTGCGGGGTGTTCGCCAAGACCGATGTGCAGAATCTTATCTCCCGGAACATTCCTCGCCCGGACATCTCGATGTCGGTACTTCACGCCGTGGCACTTCAGAGCATCACCACGCTCGCCCGCGGCCGCGATATCGACTCCACAACGATCTGCATCGGCGGCCCGTTGACCTTCATTCCCGCGTTAAGGCAAGCCTTCGCGGAGATACTCGGGATCGACGAGTCGGACTTGATCCTGCCCGAGAATAGCGAGTACTTCCCGGCCATGGGCGTGGCCATGGAGCTTGCCTCGGGAGATGGGTTCGAAGACTTAAGCCCGCTTATCGAAAAACTAAAAACGAACGAGAGCCACACCGAAGATCATATGCCACCGTTGTTCGAGAGCGAGGAGGCGTACCATGAATGGAAAAAATCACGAAAGATTAAACGATTGAAACGAGTCGGACTGGGAGAAAAAAGCCCCATCGACTGCTTCTTGGGAATTGACTCCGGCTCTACCACTTCAAAGATCGTGGCGATCGACGAATCGGACAACATCATCTTCTCGTTCTACGACTCCAACAGGGGCAATCCCCTGAAAAAAGTAGTGGAGGGACTTCAGCAGTTCGCCGACGAGGCAAAAGAGAAAGAGGCGACCATCAACGTCCTCTCCACGGCCGTCACCGGCTACGGGGAGGATATGGTGAAGTCGGCCTTGAACATCGATCACGGCATCGTGGAGACCATGGCCCACCTTTCCGGCGCACAGTACGTGGAGCCCAATGTCTCCTTCGTGCTGGATATCGGGGGACAGGATATGAAGTCGATTTTCATCAAGGAGGGGGTGATTTCTAACATCGAGCTGAATGAAGCCTGTTCCTCCGGATGCGGGTCGTTCCTACAAAACTCCGCCTCGTCGATGAACCTGAGCCTGCAGGAGTTCACCGAGGCAGCCTGCCTCGCCAAGTACCCGGGCGACCTGGGTTCGCGGTGCACGGTCTTCATGAACTCGAAAGTAAAACAGCTGTTGCGTCAGAACGCCACGCTGGGCGATATTGCCGCGGGCCTCTCCTACTCCGTCGTCAAGAATTGCCTCTTTAAGGTGCTTAAGATATCCAATCTCAACACGTTGGGCGACCACATCGTGGTGCAGGGCGGCACCTTCCGCAACGACGCGGTGTACCGTGCCTTGGAACTGCTATCCAAGAAGTCGGTCAGCTCCACCGACTACCCGGAACTGATGGGCTCGCTGGGAGCGGCCCTTTACGCGCGGGAGGAGTGGCAGGTGAACAAAACGAAAACGACGTTCGCCGGGCTCTACTCGCTGCCCGACGTGGACCATATCAATACCCGGGAGTTGCAATGCAAGGGGTGCACCAACACCTGTTCCATTCTTCGTTTCACATTCGATAACGGGAACATCTGCTACGCGGGGAACAAGTGCGAAAAGGTATTCTATAACAAGGCCACGGCACCCAAGAAGGGATACAACGCGTTCGACGATAAGAACCGGATTTTATTTGATCGCCCCGCGAGGAAACCGATCGGTGGTATTCCCCATACTGCCAGCACAAACGGATCGAAAAAAATCACAAATGCATCAGAGATAACCGCAGACAGGCAAGGAAAAATCACGAATGGAAGAGGGAAAGCCACGAACAGATCGGAGAAAATCGTGAACGGATCAGACAAAATCACGAACGGATCAGACAAAATTACACGAGAAACAGAAAAAACCATCAGCGGGGCAGAAAAACCACTGAGAATCGGCATTCCCAGGGTATTGAACCTATTCGAGCATTACCCTTTCTGGCACAGCCTGTTCACGGAGTGCGGCTTCGAAGTGGTGCTCTCGCCCGAATCAAACACCTCCCTCTATCAAAAAGGGGTCGGTTGCATTATGTCGGACAACATCTGCTTCCCCGCCAAGCTGGTGCACGGCCATATCCTCGCGCTCGTGGATCAGGGAGTCGACCGTATATTCTACCCGATGATCATCAAGGACAAGAAAGAGTTCCAGTCGGCCTCCAACTCCTACAACTGTCCCGTTATTTGCGGGTACCCGGACGTGGTGCGCAGTTCCATGGAGCCGGCTGAAAAATACGGAGTTCCCTACGATAAGCCCGTGTTCACATTCAGCAACGAAAAACATCTTGAGAACAGATGCTTCAACTACCTATCGTCGTTGGGAATAACCAAGCCTGTATTCGATAAGGCTTTTAAGCGAGCCAAGGAGGAGAGCAACCGCACGCACGACCAGCTGATTCACTCCCAAAAAGAGCGGTTCGACCAAGCGGTACGCGAAAACAAGCTGGTATTTGTCGTGGCCGGTCGCCCCTATCACGCCGACCCCTTGGTGCAACAGAAAGTGGGGCAAATACTTACCGATATGGGTGCGCACGTGTTCACGGACGACCTGTTCCGGGGGACCGACAACAAAGAGCTTACCGAGCTGAACATCGTCACCCAATGGCCCTACCCCAACAGGGTGGTCAAAGCCGCGCTGGAAGTAGCAAGGCTCCCCATGAACGTGCAACTCATTCAACTCAACTCGTTCGGTTGCGGACCCGACTCCTTCTTTATGGACGAGATAGGGACGATATTGGAACGAGCCGGAAAAAACCACACCATCCTCCGCATCGACGAGATAGCCAGTCCCGGCTCCGTCCGATTACGGATGCGCTCGCTGATCGAGTCGCTAAAGGTACGGAAGAGGGATCAACCCGTCGAAATCAAACCGTTCGAGAAGTACCCGGCCAGCTACA
>JAAYTC010000066.1 GCA_012518155.1 Bacteroidales bacterium
AGCTGCCTCAACAGGCGAGAGTCGTCGTAATAAAGAAGCTGGTTCATCTCGTGGAGCACAATGGGTTCGTGCTTCTGGCCGAACGCGTGCATTTTTTTCTCCAGGAAGGATTCGCTGTTCTTCTCCGGCACTTTAATATTATGCGCCATCCTCTCCCCCGTGTCGGCATCGAAGAGGATCAAGGGGATGGTCCGGTTTCCCTCTAATATTCTCAAGATCAATGCCACATCCATCTCATCGGCCATAGGGCCCGACTCCGAGGCCAAAGTTTCGGTAGCCAACGCCCACACCTCCATCTTTTCCTGCTCTTCCCGTGCCAGCTCCTTTACCAGTCGGTCCGATAAAAACAGCGTCAAGAAGCACATCAAGATAGCGAGGCTAACGAGAAAATAGGCAAAAAACTGTCGTGGGAGATGGAGCATGGATTGATTCTATTTATTCCTGATTTATTCCTGTCAATTAAAAGGGACGAATAACCCGGGGTGCTTCGTTGGGCAGGTGGCCGCTACGCACGCGCCACTCGCCGGGATAGAGGTTGTTTGCCCGGCTGCCCAAGTTTTTCACGAACCCCAACGGCACGTTGTTGTAAGTAAGCAGTAGAAACCCCTTGGGGGCATCTGCGAGGGTGAGCGCTTCCTTTCGCAGGTAAGCAATGACCTGTTCGTACGCGACGGGATAGGATGAAAATGCCGAGCGGCTTAGCTCCCCGCTCATGGCCAACGCGTGAGCGGGGATAAAGTCCTTTCCTTTCATCTCGCCCACTTCGACACCCATGGACACGGTTTTTAACGCTTCGTCCAATGATATCAACGTCTCGGCATGAAGCGCGGGGAGGGCGACGACGCGACTCCCTTTCTCCACGAAACGAAACGCGTGGGGACGCCGGAGGTAGGGCGCGTAGGGTGACGCGTCGCGGAGGAACGGATTAAACTTCTTGTCGTTTTTCTTTCGCTTAAAGGGACTTGATGAGGAAGCGGCTTCCTCATCCGGTTTCTGGAGGAGGAAAAGCGATAATCCCTCGCCCCGCGTTCGATGGGGGAAAAAGCGGTAACCCGGCACCCGGTCGTCGAACGAGCTTGAAATTCCCCAATCGGGGTCGATTTTCACCTCCACGGGCCGAGCACCGGTAGAACGAACCAGCTGAAGTACCACCTCTTCGTTTTCGGCGATGTTGTAGGTACAGGTGCTGTAGATAAGCAGTCCCCCCGGCTTGAGCGCGGGCCATATGTCGTCAAGGATGTTCCGCTGCCGTTGGGCACACATTTTCACGTTGTCGGGCGACCACTCCTCGATCGCGACCGGATCTTTCCGAAACATTCCCTCCCCCGAACAGGGGGCATCGACCAGTATGACGTCGAAAAAATGGGAGAGCCGGCCGAAATCACTCGCCCCGTTATTCGTGACCATCACGTGGGAATTCCCGCTTTTGATGATCGTTTCAGACAGCACGTTCGCCCGTTGTCGTACCACCTCGTTGCTCACCAAGAGGCTTCCCTCGGGAAGGGCCGAAAGCAGGGAGAGCGATTTCCCGCCGGGGGCAGCGCACAGATCGAGACATACCGCCGGTTGGAGCACACGCTCGCGCGCCACGTGCTCCACGAACATCGAGGAGGCTTCTTGTACGTAATAACAGCCGGCATGCAGGAGAGGATCGAACGTGAAAGGGGGCCGCTCCTTCAGGTAATAGCCCCATTGGGACCACGGCACGGGATCGGTCGGAATGGAGAAAGCGGGATCGGGTCCCATTTTCAAGGGGTTCATCCGAAGGCTCACGGTGGGATCGTCCGAAAGGGCGTCCAAGAAAGGGCCTATCTCATCTACGAGCCATGTCTCGGCAGATCCAATAAAATCAAGGGGCAACTTCATCATAAGGTGTTTATAACACAAAGATAACATCACTAAACTATTTCACCCAATGTTGGGGAGGTAAAATAACCAAAATTAATTACCTTTGTGGACGTACACGTAAATTAAAATAAAATGAAGAAAACACTTATTCTCGCGGGATTATTGGTATCCCTCACGATTGTGGCTCAAGAGCGGCCCGATCCTCAACCGGCACCCGACACCTTCGAAAAGTTCAACGTGGGCATGGCCGGGTACACGTTTGTCCACTTCGATTTAGACAAAACATTGGAGGTCATGGAGCGGTGCGATGTGAAATATTTATGCATCAAAGATTTTCACCTCCCCTTTAACAGTACCGACCAGGAAATCGCCGACTTCCACGCGAAACTAAAAAGCAAGGGCGTCACCGGGTACGCCGTGGGCCCCATTTACATGCGTTCGGAAAAGGAGGTCGACGACGCGTTTGCCTACGCGAAACGCGTGGGGGTGAAGCTGATCGTGGGGGTGCCCAATTATGAATTGCTGCCCTACGTGGATAAGAAGGTAAAGGAGTACGATTTTCATTACGCCATACACCTGCACGGGCCGGATATCGAACTTTTCCCCGATGCCGACGATGTATGGGAAAACGTGAAGCACCTGGATCCCCGTATCGGGATGTGCCTGGATATCGGGCACGACACTCGCAATGGCAAGGATCCGGTGGAGGACTTGAAAAAATACCACTCCCGGGTGTTTGATGTACACATTAAAGATGTTACGGGCGACACCAAGGCGGGTTACTCCGTGGAGATCGGTCGCGGGATCATCGATATTCCGGCTTTCGTGAACATGCTTCGCGAGGTGGGATACGAAGGTGTTTGCAGCTTGGAGCACGAGCGCAACATGAAAGACCCGTTCTTAGGGATTGCCGAATCGATCGGCTATTTCAGGGGGGTAATCGCTTCCACGAAAAAGAATTAATCACGCTTGTTCGGGAGCAAAAAGAAAATAAAACACCGTGTAAAAGGGGCTTTCATAAAAGGATTGCCCCTTTTTTCGACCCTATTCATCTCTTTTTCCTTTTTCCACGGTTCATACCACGTCGCACACGGGTTCATACCACGCCGCACGCGAGCGTTCCGTTTTCTCTTTTTTAATTGCTCATCATCCACTATCTTTGCCTCTTCTTCAAAAAATTCTATTATGCCCGATCAAACCAAGACAAATGAGATGAATCCGTCTCGTCGACGCGGTCACGCAACGCCTCCCATTGCTGATCAAACCAAAACGAACGAGATGAATCCGACAAGCAATAACGACCTGATGCGGTGGGAGGTGCTTGAACGCGAATATTTACACGATCGCCCGTGGCTCACGGTACGCCGCGAAACGCTGCGGATGCCGGACGGCACCCTGGTGCCTGAATATTACGTGTTGGAGTATCCTGATTGGGTAAACATCATCGCCATCACCAAAGAGAGGCAGTTTATCATGGTAAGGCAATATCGACCCGGCATCGGGGAGACGTGCCTGGAGTTGTGCGCCGGGGTGCGTGAAGAGGAGGACGCCTCCCCTCTTATCTCCGCGCAAAGAGAGCTATTGGAAGAAACCGGGTATGGTGGCGGAGAGTGGAGTGAATTCGCCCGCGTGGCTCCCAACGCGAGCGCGATGAATAACTTCTCCTACTGCTTTATCGCGGAAAACGTGGAAAAGATCGGTGAGCAATCGCTCGACATCTCTGAAGACCTCACCGTTCATCATTTCTCGTTCGAGGAGCTAAAGGAGCAGCTCGAAAAGGGAAATATTGTACAAGCCACCATGGCAGCCGCTTTATGGAAGTACATGGCTACTCACGATAAATGAAATAACGCGATGATCACGACCATTATCATTGTCATTACCGTACTTGTCTCCATCCGGGCTTTTAAAAACGACTCGCTGATGGACAGCATGATTTTTCATCCGCCGGCGGTAAACCGGGGCGAGTGGCATCGTTTATTGACGTACGGGGTGCTTCATGCCGACTACACTCATTTGATATTCAACATGTTCACGCTATACGTTTTTGGGATGGAGATCGAGCGATTCTGCAAATCGGCCCTCGGGGAAACCACGGGAGCGATCTGCTTTATCCTTCTATACCTCTCGTCGCTCTTGATCTCTATACTTCCCACCTATTTTAAGCATAAAAACAACGTCTCGTACTACAGTCTCGGTGCCTCGGGGGCTGTTTGCGCGATGATTTTCGCTTACGTGTTGGTCAACCCGATGAATTTCATGGGAATCTTGTTCATCCCGATTATGCTGCCGGCATTTCTTTTCGGGATTATCTTCCTGCTGATATCGTTATCGCTCGATAAAAAGCAGTCGGGCGGTATCAACCATTCCGCTCATATTGCCGGGAGCGTTTACGGCATATTTTATATGGTGGCCGTTTTCCTGGTGTTGTCGGATATAAACTTGATGAACCTGTTTGTTGCCCAGATCAGGGTGGACTCGCTGTCGGACCTGATTCATATTGGTTTTTAACAATACGAACAAGGGTTTTCAGTACGACACATCCTGACGGATTTGCCCCCACTCAATCCAAGGGATGGAATAGGAAAAAACGGAGAAAAATCGTATTTTTGTCCTCTAAACAGTGTTTCTACAAAATGGATAAAGCCGCGTTATACTTGATTCCCTCCTTGCTGGGCGATGCACCGGTGGAAGAAGCGATCCCTCCTTACAATATCGAGGTAGCCTCCCGATTGAAATACTTTATCGTGGAGAACGTGCGGTCGGCCCGTCGCTTTTTAAAAAAATGCGATTCGAACATCGATATCGATTCGCTCACCTTCTTCGAGCTCAACAAGCACACCGAC
This sequence comes from Bacteroidales bacterium, assembly GCA_012518155.1. Taxonomy (GTDB): domain Bacteria; phylum Bacteroidota; class Bacteroidia; order Bacteroidales; family Dysgonomonadaceae; genus Proteiniphilum. The sequence continues at coordinate 4,695 of JAAYTC010000066.1, forward strand.
CCCACGCAAATAGCGAGTTACCTCTTGCCCATGAAGTCGGGCGAAAGCGTGGGAGTGATCTCCGAAGCGGGTTGCCCCGCGGTGGCTGATCCCGGCGCGGACGTGGTGGCCATCGCGCAACGGGAAGGGTACAAGGTGGTTCC
>JAAYTC010000007.1 GCA_012518155.1 Bacteroidales bacterium
TAAGCCCGCTCGGGACTTTAACCCTATAGATAATGAACATGCATAGCAAACAAAAAGTCCCGCCGTTTAAACGGCAGGACTTTTATTTATTTCGATTTGACTATTTATCTCTTCTCTTTTTGCATATAAAATCCTGCCTCTACCTATTAAAGTAAAAGTAAAACCAGAAAGAAAATGCAAAAGAAGCGTTATTCATCGTGACATCCTTTAGTGAATATTCGGTGCAAATGTACTACTTTTTTCATAGAAACAAACATTATGGCGAAAAAATATCAGAAATATGAACTCACGCGCCAATAATGGATCGTTTTTTATGAAAATGAGGATCGCAATTATCGAAAAAAGCGTTATATTTACGCCCTTAAACCAAATTTTCGTGAAACAAAAAAACAGAGACGAAATTTATCGGATTGAGTTTTCGCTTATACCTAACGCTAAAAGCATTTTATACTTAACTCAAGCGGAAGCTGAATAATAAAAATTTCATAACACTGTAATAAAATCATTTATGTTCAAAAATCATCCTAAAGGTTTGCTCGCCGCATCATTGGCGAACATGGGGGAGCGTTTTGGTTTCTATACCATGATGGCCATCCTCGCGCTCTTTTTAATGGCAAAATTCGGCCTTAACGAAACGACTACCGGAATTATCTATTCCATTTTTTACGCGTCGATCTATTTATTAGCCTTAGTAGGAGGGTTGATTGCCGACAAAACTCGTAATTACAAGGGAATCATACTTATAGGCCTCATTTTGATGGCAGTTGGATACCTAATAATCGCCATTCCTACGCCCACGCCGGTGCCGGCCGACAAGTTCGCGATCTTCTTGGCTCTTACCTGTTTTGGGCTATTAGTTATCGCTTTTGGTAACGGGCTGTTCAAGGGCAACTTGCAAGCGTTAGTGGGGCAAATGTACGACAATCCACGGTATGGTAAAATGCGTGACTCCGGTTTCCAGCTATTCTACATGTTCATTAACATCGGTGCCATTTTCGCTCCCTTCATTGCCATGGGCGTGCGAAACTGGTGGGTAGAAAAAAATGGCTACTTGTACAATGCCGACCTCCCCGCGCTGGCACACCAATACTTAGGGAATACCATCACCCCGGAGGGCACGGCTCGCTTCCAAAACCTGGCTGCCGAGGTGGGATTCACCGGCACCGATTTATCGGTATTTAGTGCCGAATATTTGAACGTGTTTTCTACCGGTTTTCACTACGCTTTCGCGGTAGCCATTTTCGCCATGTTGATTTCGTTGGTCATCTATGCGACGAACAAGAATCGATTCCCCGATCCAGCCGCTAAGTCGGTGCACGGAAACGAAGAAGGCACGGTAGAAGAGATGGATGTAAAAGAGGTAAGGCAACGCCTTTATGCTTTGTTTGCCGTTTTCGCGGTAGTTATTTTCTTCTGGTTTTCGTTCCACCAAAACGGCCTCACGCTCACCTATTTTGCCAAGGACTACACCGACCTCAGCCAAATAAAGGTAAACTTGGGATTTGCCACCTTGCAGGGAGCCGAGATATTCCAATCGTTCAACCCCTTCTTCGTGGTATTCCTCACTCCCGTTATCGTGGGCTTCTTCGGATGGCTTAGAGCCAAAGGGAAAGAACCTTCCACCCCTCGCAAGATAGCCATCGGAATGGGTATCGCCGCCATCGCCTACGTGGTAATGGCTGTCGGTTCCATCGGATTACCTAATAAAGCTGAAGTTGATGCCATGGGAGGACTACCCGATGCAGCGCGCGTTACCCCTTGGCTATTGATCGGCACCTATTTTATCCTTACCGTAGCCGAACTGTTTATCAGCCCGCTGGGGATCTCCTTTGTATCAAAAGTTGCCCCGCCCAAGTACCAAGGGATTATGCAGGGAGCCTGGTTAGGAGCTACCGCGTTAGGAAACAGCCTCCTATTTATTGGTGCCATTTTCTACACCAGCATGTCAATGACCGTCACCTGGTCGCTGTTCGTAGTGGCATGCCTTATCTCAATGTTTACCATGTTAGGTATGCTAAAGTGGCTGGAAAGAATTGCCAAGTAGACGATATAGAGACAAGTAGACTCTATAGAGATACGTTACACGAGGGGGAGGGCCATTTGATCCTCCCTCTTTTATTTTGAACAAGACAATCAATGCAATGGATCAGTTACATGAGCTATGAAACGTATGAAAAAAGGACAATACCCGTTGATAACTTCTTCAAGTAACCGGAAAAAGCTCGCTTAAAAATGGCTATATTTGCAGGTAGGACAAAATTCGTCATCCATTATCCAGATAGTCAGTTCAAGTTTATATGCAACCATTCATTCATTTACACGTTCACTCTCAATACTCATTGCTCGACGGGCAGGCAAGCATCCCACGGCTAATAGACAAAGCGATTGGCGATGGCATGAAGGCCTTGGCCCTCACCGATCACGGGGCAATGTACGGGATCAAGGAATTTCTGAACTATGCCAAAAGAAAAAACGGGCCCGTGAATACCGAGATCAAAAAGCTAAAGAAAGAGATCGAGGCAGTGAAGAAACGTGGCGACGGGGCCGATAAGATTGCCGCGCTCGAAGAGCAGTTGATACAAACCGAGGCAAAACGATTTAAACCTATCGTGGGGTGCGAGTGCTACCTCGCGCGACGCGACCGGTTCAAGCAATCCGAAAAAATAGACGGCAGCGGCTGGCACTTGGTGGTGCTGGCAAAGAACCTGCAAGGGTACAAGAACCTGATCAAGATGGTCTCCAAAAGCTGGACCGAAGGGTTCTATTACCGTCCCCGCATCGATAAAGAGCTATTGGAGCAGTATAGCGAGGGGTTGATAGTTTCCTCGGCCTGCTTGGGAGGTGAAATATCTCGAAAAGTTGATGATGGCCTGATCCAGGAAGCCGAAGAAGCCGTACAATGGTACAAGAGCGTGTTTGGCGACGATTATTATATCGAGCTGCAACGGCACAAGACCGACCGGCCGGATGCCGATCAAACCACCTATCCCAAACAAGAGCGGGTCAATAAGGAGTTGATCCGTATCGCGAAAAAGTACGATGTGAAGCTGATCGCGACCAACGACGTCCATTTCGTGAACGAAGAGGATGCCGACGCGCACGACCGGTTGATCTGTCTCAGCACGGGCAAAGATTTTGATGACCCCAACCGAATGCGCTACAGCAAACAGGAGTGGTTGAAAACCACCGCCGAGATGAACCGGATCTTCGCCGATATACCCGAAGCACTCTCCAACACCTTAGAGGTGGCCAACAAGGTGGAGTTCTATTCGATTGACCACTCCGCGTTGATGCCTTTCTATCCCATCGACCCCTCGTTTGGCACAGAGGAGGGATACAAGCAAAAGTACAGCGAAAAGGTGTTAATTGAAGAGTTCGGAGAAGATACCTTTCACCGTTTGGGTGATTACGAAAAAGTGATCCGGGTGAAGTTGGAAGCCGATTACCTTGCTCACCTCACGTTCAAGGGTGCGAAAAAGCGTTACGGCGATCACCTTTCGGACGAGATCAAGGAGCGGCTCCAGTTTGAGCTGGATACCATCAAGAACATGGGATACCCCGGTTATTTCCTGATCGTGCAGGATTTCATTAATGCCGCGAGAGAGATGGAGGTAGCCGTCGGCCCGGGCCGTGGCTCAGCGGCGGGTTCAGCGGTAGCCTACTGTCTTCGCATCACCGACATCGATCCGCTGGAATACAACCTCCTGTTTGAGCGTTTCCTCAACCCCGACCGTATCTCGATGCCCGATATCGATATCGATTTCGACGACGAGGGAAGGGGCAAGGTGTTGCGTTGGGTAACACAAAAATACGGGAGCGAAAAGGTGGCACATATTATCACCTATGGTACGATGGCCACCAAGTCGTCTATCCGCGATGTGGCAAGGGTTCATAAGCTTCCCCTATCGGAATCGAACCGTCTAGCCAAGCTGGTTCCTGACCGCCTTCCCAACGGGAAAAAAATCACCTTAAAAAACGCGATTGAACATGTGCCGGAACTTCAAGAGGCAGCCAGCAGCAGCGACCCCCTGGTGCGAGATACCTTGCGGTACGCGAACATGCTCGAAGGAAACGTACGCAGTACCGGTGTGCACGCCTGTGGGGTAATTATTGGGCAGAGCGATATTTCTGACGTGGTGCCGATCAGTACCGCGGAGGACAAAGAGACGAAAGAGAAGCTGTTAGTCACCCAATACGAGGGGTCGGTGATCGAGGAGACGGGGTTGATCAAGATGGACTTCTTGGGACTCAAGACCCTCTCTATCATCAAAGACGCGCTGGTTAATATCGAGATTAACCGGGGTATCAAAATAGATATCGACGCGATTGATATGAACGATGAAAAAACGTATCAACTCTACTGCAATGGACAAACTACCGGTACCTTCCAGTTCGAGTCAGCCGGTATGCAGAAATACCTCAAGGAATTACAACCTAGCAAATTCGAGGACCTTATCGCGATGAACGCGCTCTACCGGCCGGGGCCGATGGAATATATCCCCAGCTTTATTGCTCGTAAACATGGACGGGAAAAGATCACCTACGACCTGCCCATCATGGAAGAGTACCTGAGTGAAACGTACGGGATCACCGTCTATCAGGAACAGGTCATGCTCCTGTCGCGCTTGATCGCGGGGTTCACCCGAGGCCAGTCGGACGAGTTGCGCAAGGCCATGGGCAAGAAGATGATCGACACGATGACGGCACTCAAAGAGAAATTCCTGACCGGTGGCAAGAAGAACGGCTACGAGGAGAAGGTGCTTAATAAGATATGGATAGACTGGGAGAAGTTCGCTTCCTACGCCTTCAACAAATCACATGCTACCTGCTATTCGTGGGTGGCCTACCAAACGGCATGGCTCAAGGCAAACTACCCGTCGGAATACATGGCCGCGGTGCTTTCAAACAACCTGAACAATATCACTGAAATCACCAAGTTCATGGACGAATGTAAGGCGATGGGCATTAACGTACTGAGCCCCGACGTGAACGAATCGCACCTAAAATTCTCGGTGAACCCCGAGGGGGATATCCGCTTCGGCATGGCAGCGATTAAAAGCGTGGGGCAGGCAGCGGTAACTGAAATCATAGAGGAGCGGGAGCGAAACGGGCATTACAAGGATATTTTTGATTTCGCGGAACGAGTAAACCTTTCAATCTGCACGAAAAAGAATATCGAGGCATTGGCGATCGCGGGCGGGTTTGATTCTCTCAAGGGGATTACGCGAGAACAGTTTTTTGCACAGAACAGTAAAGGTGAAGAGTTTATTGAAACACTCAACCGGTACGGCATCAAATACCAGCAAGACAAGCTAGGAGCGATGAACTCGCTGTTTGACGACGATACTTCTTTCCAGATCGCCCAACCCGAAATACCCCAGGCGACCCCGTGGTCGGATATGGAAAGGCTGAACAAAGAGCGGGAATTGATTGGCATCTACCTCTCTGCCCACCCGTTAGATGATTACGAGTTTATACTGAAGCACGTGTGCAATGCAAACTCTTTACGATTGCAAGACCTCGCCTCCCTCAATGGGTTAGAGATTACTTTCGGAGGGATGGTGGCCTCGGTACGAGAAGGCCAAACGCAGCGAGGCTCGCCATACACCATTTTCAAAATAGAAGATTATTACGGGAGCTACGAGATGGCGCTCTTTGGTGAGGACAGCGTGAATTTCGGCCGTTATGCACGGCAAGGCCTATCGATTTACATAATAGGAAGGGTGCAACCCAAACGGTATCGCCAGGATGAATTGGAGGTGAAAATATCTTCGATCAACCTACTTTCTGAAATAAAAGATAAACTGGTTTCCAAAATAACGCTCCAAATACCTCTCTCTGAACTGAATGACAACACGGTGGCAGAATTATCAGCACTGGTAAAAAACAATTCAGGAAATTCGTTGTTATATTTCAACGTCGTGGGCGAAGAAACGGGCGGGAGCATACGCCTATTTTCGAGACAAGAGAAAGTTAAGGTAGACAAGATGCTCATCGACCATCTAACGAACAATTTAGATATTGAATTCACGATAAACTAATTATAAAGAAATAGAACAATGGCTCTTCAAATTACAGACGCAACCGTGAATGAAGTGTTGCAAACAGATAAACTCGTGGTAATCGACTTTTGGGCAGAATGGTGTGGCCCCTGCAAGATGGTAGGCCCTATCATCGACGAAATCGGGGAAGACTACAAAGACAAGGTGGTGGTTGGGAAACTTGACGTTGATAGTAACGACGAAACCACCGCCAAGTACGGCATCCGGAATATTCCCACCGTTTTATTTATCAAAAACGGTGAAGTGGTGGACAAGGTAGTGGGTGCCGGGCCCAAAACAATGTTTACCGATAAAATCGACAAATTGGTGTAAACCCACCGCGATACGGGAACATAAAGCGGGGGAAAGGCTAAAATCATTTACTAGCCTTTTCCCCGCTTTGCAGATATAAAACAGCCGGCCATCAATCATAAAGAAAGGGGAAACAAGCGAAGGAAAAAACAAAAAGGCATCCCAACCTATTATGGGATGCCGATTAAAGCAGGATGCTTGCCTTAGTACTCGTCCTCGTTGAAAAAGAAATCCTCTTTGCTTGGATAGTCGGGCCAGATATCTTCGATAGATTCAAAAATCTCGCCTTCTTCCTCAATCTCTTGTAAATTTTCAATCAACTCCAACGGTGCGCCCGACCGCTGTGCGTAATCAATTAATTCATCTTTTGTAGCGGGCCAAGGAGCATCCTCTAATTTTGATGCCAATTCAAGTGTCCAATACATTGATTAATCCTTTCTTTTTATTATACCTGACTATTATTCATTAACTTTTCGATGGGCTATGGCATAGCTCAATTTTTTCGCAAATGTATAAAAACTTTTTATATATCGCCCTGTTCCCAAAAAATTTCTTCCGACGTTTTGATGTTTTCATACCTAGAAAGCACGAAAAAGTAGTCTGACAAACGATTTAAGAAAATCAAGACCTCTTCAGACACAGGATATTCCTCGGCAACACGATACGCTGCTCGCTCGGCACGTCGGGCAATGGTGCGACAAATATGCGCTCTGGATGCCGGCTCGTTTCCGCCCGGCAGCACGAATCGCTTAAGGGGAGGTAGCGTACTGTCGATTTCATCAATCTGCCGCTCGATACGCTCTATATCACGCCGCGTGACAATGCTGGCTTGTTTAGGCTCCTTGCTTTCTGTTTCCGTGGCCAAATATGATCCAATAGTGAATAACTTATGCTGGAGAAAACGTAAAAAATCGCCGTGCCTCTGCTCTTCGATCGCGACATGCAGCCAACCAATATGGCTATTCAACTCGTCCACCGTACCGTACGATTCCAGGCGAAGGTGAGTCTTGGATACTCGCGTACCTCCTACCAAAGCGGTAGTTCCTTTATCGCCGGTTTTCGTGTAGATTATACTTTTTTTCATACCATTATTTCATAAAACAAACAAACTGTGCCCTCCAACGAGCCGAGACAATATATGGAAAATAATCGGATATACGCTTCCCCCTTTATACAGAGAATTTTTTCGTACATGCATGATCACACCCAATAGTGAAACGGAGTCAATCCTGGCCATGGGAACACTATTCCCGCTCCTTCGTTGTTGAACGTAACATACGCTCTTTCCTCATTAACGATCGACTTCCAAAATTGTTTCCCGCTCCCTCTTCGTATAGGATGGATTACCCAGAAAGTATCGCTGTGCCCCAGCTTAAGCAGTGTATCAACAGATGGAAGATCATTCCCCCCCGTGTAAACGAAGATTGCATCGAAAGGCCCTTCCCTTGGATCGGGGACTGATTGTCGCCAGCACGGCTTCGGGGGGGCATTTAACCTATTCTGGAGCAATATCCGTGCCACATCTAGCGAATCTTGATTTGCCTCCACACAGGTCAAGCGGCTCGCGGGAGCCGCTGCCGATAAAAAAAGGGTGTTTATTCCTTGGCCGGAATGGATCTCCAATATATTCTTGGGTTTAAAGTGGTTTACAAGGCGAAACGAAAGATGGTTAAAGGGGGTCACTCGCGCGGAATTCAGGTTGTTTTCTTTAAGTAGATCCGGGATATCATAAAACGCGTAATACGCGTGGGGGGAATGGATCACTTTAGTGATCAACTCAAAGGCAAAAGGGGAATGGACACCGTGCCCTTTCGACCGCTTTTTTCGTATCAACCACTTGGGAAGCATGCGAAACATCGAGAAAATTTATTGCTGAATAAGTGCCACAACATACGCGGTAATCCCCTCTTCGCGGCCCACGAAACCCATCTTCTCAGAGGTGGTGGCTTTAATAGAGATATCAGATTTATCTACTCCCATCACTTTCGCGAGCTTCTCTTGCATTTTCGGGATGTAAGGGTTAATCTTGGGTTTTTCTGCACACACCGTGGCGTCGATATTCCCCAATACATACCCATGCTCTCGGAGTAAATCCATTGTTTTCTCAAGCAAAAGGGTGCTTCGTATCTCTTTATACTCTGCCGAAGTGTCGGGGAAATGAAAGCCAATATCACGGAGGTTGGCTGCACCCAGCAGCGCGTCGCAGATAGCATGAATCAACACATCCGCGTCGGAGTGTCCATCCAAGCCCACGCGATAATCCAATTTTACTCCTCCCAGCCAGAGCTCCTTCCCCTCTTTCAAGCGGTGCATATCGTACCCGAATCCTACACGTATCTTCATCTTAAAAAAACAACGTTCTTAAACCATCGATATCAAATCCCAGCGAAACACGTAATGTTTGATCCATCGGATTGGATTGAGTAACAGAGACCAGGTATGCTGCATCCACTTGAAACCCGCGTGAACGAAAACCGGCACCAAACGCCATATAGCGTCGATTTCCTTTGTATTCATTCTCGTGGTGATATCCCGTGCGGAGAGAAAATTGATTGTCGTAGGTGTACTCGACACCCGCCGACCACATGATTTCTTGGAGCTCTTCTTTAAAACCTCCCGGGGCATCGCCAAACGATTGAAAGGCTCCTCCGATAGAGGAGATGTTATAGTAATCCCTCATACGTTGCTCCGTTTCTTCACCTGCTTCACCTTCAATTGGCAGGGGGGGAGTGGGTACTAACAGTTTATTCAAATCGAGGCTCAACGAAAGCGTGTTTTTCGTGTCGAAAGGATATCCTAAAGAGGCCCCAATTCGCATGTTTGCCGGCAAAAACATGGAGGTAGTACCTCCATCGTAAGATATTTTAGTTCCAATATTCGAAAAGTTGAAGCCGAGCCCCAGGAGTGCTTCCGAACGCCCCAGGTGAAAATAGGATTCGTTATACCCGGCGATATCCACGGCGAATGCATTTCCGGGCGTAGTTTCATCGTCCCCCGTTGAGTAGTCTGCTCGAATATAGCGCATCGTTACAGCTCCTGAAAAGGTTTCTGAAAGATTCCGAGAATAGGCCACATCCAACGCAAGTTCGTGAGGGCCCACCGACTGCCAAAACTTACCCGACGGATCCGGTACATCAACACTTCCTAACGTGAAGTAACGCAGTGAGGCGCTAATCGCGTTTGCATCGCCCGTTCCAAACTTACGGTAACCGGAAGCGTAGAGCATATGAATGCCTCCTACTAGCTTACTCAGCCATGGAGTGTAGGAAAAAGCGAATCCTCCTTCACTGCCTATGAACGGATATTTGGCCGCGTTCCAATGTTGCGAATAAACATCAGGCATACTGGATGCGCCGATATCGCCCATGCCGCCCCCTCTCGCGTCGGGGGCTATTTGCAAGGAAGGCATCGCCACCGGTAAGGGATTATAATCTTGGGCGAGGGTGGGCGTTATAAGTCCCACGATAAACATGAAAACCAGTACACTACCTCTTATTCTACTCATAATCGATCGATATTCTTTGAAAGAGCCCGGATCACTTCACTTTAAAATCAAGCAATTTCTGGTGCTGAATATACCCCTGAAGATGGTCGCCTATCTTCACCGGCCCTACTCCCGCGGGAGTACCCGTAAACAAGATATCGCCTATTTTCAGGGTAAAGAAGCGGCTAATATACGAAATTATTTTATCCACGTTCCAGATCATCTCCCTTGTATTTCCTTCTTGAACCTTTTCTCCGTTAATATTCAAATGGAAGTGGATATTATCGACACCCCCAAACTCTGACAGGGGAACAAACGTGCCGATAGCCGCGGAGTTGTCAAAACCTTTGGCGATCTCCCAGGGAAGGCCTTGTTCTTTTTGTTTCCTCTGTATGTCGCGTGCCGTGAAGTCGATCCCCACCGTCACCTCATTATAGTATCGATGCGCGAATCGCTCCTCGATATTTTTCCCGAGTCGGTTTATCCGAACCACCACTTCCGTTTCGTAGTGAATTTCTTCCGAGAAATCGGGGAGAAAAAAGGGTTTCCCCTCTTTAAGGAGGGCAGTATCTGGCTTCATAAAAAGCACGGGATCGCTCTCCTCGAACATACGCTCCATCTCGATATTATGGGACATATAATTGAGCCCTATCGCGAATATTTTCATACAGCTTCTATTCTCGATTTAGCCATTGAGGCGGTTAAACATAACAGCCAAGTGCGCGTAAAGAGAGGTGTTCTGCAAGACCACTCCAGCAGGAACGCGGATACGGAAAGGGGTAAAGTTCCATATCCCTTTAATTCCTCCCTCGATCATATAGTCAGAGACCTCTTGCGCAAACCCGGGAGGAACGGTTAAAACCCCTATCTCGGCTTTCATCTCTCTGTTTCTCTCAACAAATTCGTCGGAATGAAAAACCGGAATATGATGTATTTTTTTATTGACCAAAGAACTCTTTACATCAAAACCGGCAATAATTTTCAACCCGTATTGTTCCAACCCGGAATCCGAAAGCAGGGCCGCTCCTAAGCTTCCCACTCCAAATACGACCGCCTTATGTGATTTCGTGAAACCGAGGAACGTCTCCAATACCTGAATGAGCTCGTCCACGTCGTAACCGACTCGTGTTTTCCCGTTGATATCCACGTAAGACAAATCTTTCGCTATTTGAGAAGCGGAGACATCTATTTTTTTAGCTATCTGAGTAGATGACACGATGCTCTCCCCTTGGCTCTTCAACAATTTCACGTACGATAAGTACCAAGGGAGCCTACGAAGTGCCGGCTCGGGTATTTTTATGGAACTGGACCGATCTAACATCTATTTTCCCGTAAAAATTAATGAACAGTCAAAGATAGGTTTTTTTTCGGACTGTTTTTTGAATTTTAATCTATATTTAAAGATAGTTTTCTGTAATCTTCGTCTCTTTCGTGGGCTAAGCAGGCAATCAATACTCCTTGAAACATTGTAAATCAATTTCTCAAGCCTGTAACATCGCTCAGCACGGCTCGCACGGAGCCCAATTTTAAACTGGTATCGATAACAACCGGGAGGCGGTTTGCATCATTAGTCAAGGAAGCTTTCAAGGCCTCTTTCTGGTTGGTAAAAGCATCATCGTGAATGGTCATCGAAATATTGACCACCTCGTATTTCTGCCCATTATTCGCTTTAATGGTAGATGTTCCAAGGTAATTCACGTACATGTTCACTGCTCTTTTCCCGGAAATGAATTGGATATATTTTCTGTCGCCGTATTGCATTCCGGTCAAATCGAGGTTACGAACGAAAGCCAGAACCGAGAGGTAATCGTAGGTACACTGATCGGTGGTAACTACTTCATCAAAACTCTCTTCACCGTTCCAATGGCGAATTGCCCGTATACTTATTTCGTTGCCACTGTAGGTGTACGATTGCCTCTCCACGGAATAATCTTTCCCTTCCTGCGCCTCTTTCGTGAAAAGTAAAGGGCGAAGATCTTTGTCGATATAGGAGGTGAGTGTATCCAGTACCGTGTAAAAAGTTCCTGCCAGTCCCGAGGTATTGAGTAGCATCACCATTTTGTACGCGTTCTCACCCCTGTAATTGGCATCCGTGACGGAGAGTGACCCTCTTCCGGCACGCGCGTTGAGTATCCCTAAATTAAAATAGAGGTCGTACTGAATCTCCTCTCCATTTTGGAATGCCGTATTAACAATTTCACATTGCGCGCTTAATGAAGGCAGCCACATAGTGAAAAACAGCAAAAGAAGTGTCGTTCTGGTTCTTTTTTTATTCATTAATCTTTTGTTTGGGTTTGTATAGCCATTTCTGTACCCGTGGTACGGATCTTCTGTACCGTGGTGCGGATCTATCGCATACCCCCGGGACGTTGCAGGGATCCTGTCGATCCTCCTCCACCTCCCATCCCCGAGAAGGGCGAACTTTGCTGTCCTTGTTGTTGTTGCCTCTCTCTTTCCAGGTTAGGGTTTCGTTGTTTTCTCTCCTCCGGTTTATTCGTTGTAATCTCCATCGGTTTTTGCTTATTCAACGGTGCGGAGCGAACATCCCAGCTTTCGCTATGATCGGAATAGGCACGGATCACGAAGTTACCGGGGTAGTAAAACACCTCCTCCGGCTGTCGGTTCTCTTCGAAGTTTCCGGTGGTCCAAACGCCATCGCCATTCGCGTCGACCACCAAGCGTGCATACACGTCGCCCGGGAGAAGATCCTGAAAACGAACCGTGTTTGCTTTGACATCACTTCTTCGGAAAGGTTTACCCTTGTTGTCCAGCAGTTCCACGAAGGCCTCTTCCTCTTCCTCCAGCCCCGAGATCGTTATTTCAAGGTTCCCATATTGATCCAATGGTTTCACCGTGAACTCCTGTTCAAACGTGTTATTCCAAAGGCCGTAATAACTGTTTATTGCTGCCGAGTCGACCCGTACTCGATACCTTGCACCCGGCTCCCACCGGGGGCGTAAAACAAACCTTCGGGGATTCAAAGAGTCGGCTTCCATTCGGAAGGGGATAGGTTCATAAAGCGAATCCACCGCTATCGACAATTCTACAAGGGTCGAATCGAAATGAATCACCGGTTGTTCAAACTCAAACCGGATCGGATTGTACAGCTCGAAAGTAGATTGCACGTTGCTATTGATTCCTAGGAATCGTATAGGGGCCTCTTCTCCCTCCTCCTCTTTTTTCTGTTGATCCCTCTCTCGCCTCGATCGCCGCAGGGTGAAGTTAAGCGTGTCGGTGGCAATATAATTTTGATTCAGGGAGTCAGTACGAATATAATTAAGCTGCATGCGCAGCGAATCTTGTTGATACACGAGCGAGTCGGTGATCCATAGCGTGAGCGTGTCATTCCCCACACTACGCTCCATCACGTACCAATCCTCTTCTCTTTTTTCCTGATCCAATAAAAAGAAGGTAGGCATATCGGTGGGAGCCGCGAAAAAGAGTTCCAGTTTATGCTCTTCGGTCCGTTCATCTTTTTGCAGGTATTGTCGTTGAAAATCAGACAAGAAATTGCGTAAAAGCAAATCGTCCGGCAGAAAACGGGTATAATGTATTGTTCGGATTGTATCGACGGTAAGGCTATCCACGAAAAGCGTGTCTTGCCGTACGGCCGGCGCGGTGGAGGGTATCACCGTTGTATCCATGAATGCAATCGATTCCAGTGGGTTATCGTACATGTAATCGCGGTTCAAATCGTTCAGGGCAAACACCCTGTACTCCCCAGGTGCCATTCCTCGCACGGTGAATTTACCCCGGGAATCGGTTCTTGATATTCGCTCGAACGGCACTTTCGTGAAGGCCGTATCGTCGAAATTAGAGTGAATCCCCACGTAGATGCCGGAAACCGGTTCAAGATCCTCGGCATTCAGTACCGTGCCTGATACCGCGAGCGTGTCGAGCTGATCTCCGGTAGAAAAAGAGTAGACAAAGTTTTCCAAGGGATTTCCCTCGTTATTGTCCACAATTGCATCGGTGAAGTCGATCGTATAGGTGGTTTCTTCGAGCAGCTCGTCGTTTAGCTCCACCACAGCCCTTCGTCCGATTGAGCGAATTACCGGCATGGTTTGTTGAGGGGGGGTAATAATCACTTTCTCGTTGGGACTCTCTATTTTGATGTTTTCGTCAAACTCTATCTCAATCCGTGAGGGAGTCGCGTTTAAGGTGTTAAAATCGGGATATGCCCGTACCACCTTTGGTGGATCCACGTCGTAAGCTCCTCCCGTGGGTGCGGCCATATTCGCGCATGAATGTACCGCGACACCCAGCAGGCACGAAAGAAACAGAGATAAAAAAAATGAAATAATCTTCTTGAGCATGATCACTTTGTATGATTTACATTGCCATTCACTCACGATGATAGTATAGGCCGAAGCCTCCTATCGTATGCAAAAGTACAAATTAATTTGCTTCATGGCTCATTCCGGTACCTGTTTGTGAAGAGGAGAGCAACGCGTGCCCGATTCTACAAGAGAGACATTCGCGCTTATCGCAATACTCCTTTTTAAGTTGTATAATCGCCTGCGTGTCGAATGCATTGTGTGCAACAACCCCTGCCTCTTCGAATGTTCTTACTATCCTGTTTTTCTCGGGTTTCATCAACTCCAAAAAATAAAGTGCCCGGTCTGTATAACTGTCATCCGAAACACTTTTACCGTACGCGAACAGTATCGGGACCACCGTGTTAATTATAATAATTTCGAGAGATGGGCGACCGAGCTTCTTAGGGGTACTCTTCGATTTTCTTCCGAACCCGTAATGAGTTTGCCAGTAGAGTGACGGCTCCGTTTGAAAAAGTTCCATCACTCGTTTACAATCATTTTCTTGCACCACTGCCGAGAAAAGCCGCCCGGAAGAGTGAAGCAATGAGGCCAGTTGTGCCAGCCGCAATTCAGGGAAGGAGCGAGGCCGTACTCGCGATCTTTTAAAGAGGAATCCCTCCAGGTTTTTCAACGAATATTTCTTTTTCAAGAAAGCATACTCCTCCCTTAACATAGCATGATACGGATCGTTTTCAAACGAATGATCAAGGAGCCCCGCCTGTCCAAACAACAGTGCTTCCACGTGCAGTATATCCACGCGATGCTTCAATACGTACTTAAAAGGCAGCGAGATTGCCAGACGTTCGAAAGCATCGGCATTCACTCCAAAGCCAAAGTTTCGCGAGAGCATCACGTAAAACACCTCATCCCACGAGTGATTGAAACGTTTCAAGAGAGTCTGCACGTCCTTTGTTTTTCGTTCCAACCGCTCCGTCGTAAGACGAGTAAGGAAAGTTCGGATCAGCCCTTTCGGCAGCGTCCCAAGTTGGTGTTTACACGGTAGGCCTCTATCGCTATAAAGCAGGAAGTTTGCACTCTCCCTGAGTTTATCGGGCACCGTTATCCGGCACTGTGCCACTGTTTGCCCCGCCTCATTCACGATCTCCTGATTCACCTTCTCCGACAAATGAAGGATTACCGAGTTATACGCCTTGTCGCGGTGGTGCCCGTGCGCCATCCAGTCGCTCGACGCCAGATGTATTTCCACATTCCCGGCCCAGAGCTGCCCTCCTATTTTAATTTTCGCGTTAAAAAAATCGGGGCCGGCATCTCTATTTTGGATTCCCGGGTCAATCACCTCAACCACCCGTCCGTTGGTAGTAATTAAGCAATCAACCGGGTACAACTTATATTTCCATAGGTATTGCAACAGTTGTTCGTCGTGTATCATAGATATCGGGCATGAAAATCAAATTTAGGGCTAATTATCGAAAATGCCAAAAAGCAACCTGTAAAGTAGCTGAAAATTGGGATGAGTATGAGGGATTTTATGTACATTTGCACGGGATCAGGTTATTTAGGTTAGTTATATTTTGCAGACGAAGAAAGAATTAGACTTCCGGACAAAGAAGATCAGCAAGCTTGTTTGGGACTACGCGTTGCCGGGCATTGTGGGAACAATGGTCAACGTGCTATACAACGTGGTCGACCGGATATTTATCGGACAGGGAGTGGGTGCGTTGGCTATCTCGGGCCTAGCCATCACGTTTCCGATGATCAACCTCACCTCTTCATTGGGCATGCTGGTCGGTTCCGGCGCGGCCTCCCGTATCTCCATCAGCCTTGGAAAGAAAGATCATGACACTGCAGAAAAAATCCTAGGGAACTCCCTGCTTCTCACCATAATACTCAACGCGGTATTTATCACGTTGTTCTTAATTTATCTCGATCCGATCCTTGTCGCTTTTGGAGCAAGCGAGCTCACCCTTCCTTACGCGCGTGGTTATCTTGAGATTGTACTCTTGGGGAATATTTTCGTGAGCCTATGTTACAACTTCAACGCGATGATGCGGGCCTCCGGTTATCCGAAAAAGGCCATGATTACCATGTTAATTGGCGCGGCACTTAACGTGATTCTCACCCCGCTTTTCCTTTTCGGTTTTAACCTGGGCATGCCGGGAGTGGCTTGGTCCACGGTAATTTCGATGTTTATTGGCATGCTGTTCGTGATGAATCACTTCACTCGCCGGAGCAGCGTTATTCGAATACGTTGGAAAAACGTACGCCTTGATCGAAAGATCGTCCTCTCCATCCTTTCCATCGGCTTGTCACCCTTTAGCATGCAAGTAGCCGCTTCGGGTGTGGCAGTACTTATGAACACCTCGCTGATGCGCTATGGATGTGACTTGGCCGTTGGTGCTTACGGCATTTTTAACACCATTATGATGCTCCTGCTTATGTCGGTTATGGGATTGAATCAGGGTACACAGCCCATTATCGGGTACAACTACGGTGCACGTGATTTTAAGCGGGTACGCGAAACCTTCTACTACTCCGCCAAGGTAGCCACAATTATCACCACTACCGGCTTCCTCGTGGGGCAACTGTTCCCGCGGCTACTCTCTTACGCGTTCACTTCCGACCCGGAGCTCCTCGATATTACGGAGAGAGGTATTCGTTTTGGAGTGGCCGCTTTACCCTTGGTAGGTATTCAGATCGTTGCCTCCAGTTTTTTCCAGAGCCTGGGGTATGCCGCTAAGTCCATCATACAAAGTCTCAGCCGCCAGCTAATTTTTTTAGTGCCGGGCCTCCTTATCTTTCCTCGATTTTGGGGATTGGATGGAGTTTGGGTAGCCATCCCCGTATCCGATACACTCGCCACGATGTTATCTATTTACCTGCTCACCATTCAGATGCGGCTACTAAAGCGGATGGAGGAAGAGGAGAAATCTTCGAGAAAACCGGGGAGCGGATAAAGTGTCATTCGCCCGCGCCATATTTTCGCTCTTCATGGCCGAAAATCGATAAAATTTATGTAGATTTGCAAAGCTAGATAGGATCAATCATCAATTTATAAATAGAATCATTATATGAAGAAAGTAGTCTTGATTCGCCACGGCGAAAGCGTATGGAATAAAGAGAACCGTTTTACCGGGTGGACCGATGTGGACCTTACCGAAAAAGGAGTTGAAGAGGCCCACAAGGCTGGAAAACACCTTAAGAAAGAAGGATTTCGTTTCGAAAAAGCATACACCTCATATTTAAAGCGTGCGGTTAAAACACTGAACGTGGTGCTCGACGAAATGGATCTGGATTGGATCCCGGTGGAGAAGACCTGGCGTTTGAACGAGAAACATTACGGGATGCTGCAGGGTTTGAATAAGGCCGAAACAGCAGCCAAGTATGGCGATGAGCAAGTGCACGTGTGGCGCCGTAGCTACGACGTACCTCCTACTCCTCTCGACAAAGAGGATGAGCGTTCACCCTTTCAGGATGATCGTTACAAGGAAGTAAATGAAAAAGAACTTCCCCTTACCGAGGCATTAAAAGATACGGTAGAGCGAATTCTCCCTTACTGGAACAACACCATTGTGCCGGAAATGAAAGATTACAACGAAGTAATTGTAGCTGCACACGGGAATAGTTTACGCGGTATTATCAAACACCTGAAAAATATTTCGGATGAAGATATCGTGAGTTTGAACCTGCCCACCGCCGTTCCTTATGTCTTCGAATTCGATGACGATATGAACCTGCAAAAGGATTATTTTTTAGGCGATCCTGAAGAGATTAAAAAGCTCATGGAAGCGGTAGCGAACCAAGGGAAAACAAAGTAATCAGCTTGGGTTAGGGAGCATTTGGCCTCCTCCTAAAACTAAAAAAACGGGCGCCGAAATAGAGATCGGTGTCCGTTTTCATTTATTTACTCACAATTTAAAGAAGTTCACTTGCGTTAAACATTTTCTCGCAACGGTATAATCCAAGTAAACTCGTCTTCTACCCATTGCTTAACGAAAGTGCTCCTTTAAGTCTACAGGGCTCATGTTCATAGCGGCGATCACCCCGTTCTCGCCGATTAAGTAGTTTCGGAAACCTTTATCGAGGTTAAACTTCTTGTAAAGTTTCGAACCTGTTCCATTTATTTCGCGAAAGAGCGAAACAGTCTCCATGCCATCGAGCGCCAGCGTCCGTTCTACCACATTACGGTTTTCATCAAACGAAACAGAAAGGAAAGCCACATCTGCATCTATCATCTTTAAAGTGTTGTGCAGTTGCACATTGGCAGCTCGCGATTGAGCATCGTAAGATGCCCAAAAATTGACCACTACTTTTTTGCCTTTGTAATCGTGCAGCTGATGCCTGTTTCCTTCCAAATCCGTCAAAACGACATCTGGAATCATCTCGCCGGGATAATAACCCGCGAAAGGCACGCTCACATTCACCGATGTTGCTAATAACGCGAATGTTATGGTTACAGCAAGGCAAAATTTCACGTACTTCATAAAAAAAATTTTGATTAGTAATTGGGTTGTTGCCCTACGCCACGTAGGACTGTAAACCCCTAACTTGAACGACTTTTCGCTAAAAGTCGAAATTGTAGCCTGCAAAAGTACGTCGCATTTTTGGATTGCAAAATATTTTGGCCAAAAAGTTTCCTTTCAAATGTTAAACATTCCAATCTCCCGACCACTAAAGACTGTATATCACACACTTGCAGAAAAGAACGATTCCACGGCTTCGATCGATGTGTCTTTCAATATCACGTTTTTATCCCTGTCTAAAAGGTAAATCGTGGGAATTGCCTTTATATCGTACAACCGCTTTTGGGTAATTTCCATCCCCTTATCATATCCATGTACCCATCCGGCGGGCATACCATTCAAGTGAGCGAGCCACTCCTCTAAATCGCTATCGGGATAGATCGTTAAAATAGTGAGCATGGTGCGAACAGATGTGTTGAAAGATAATGCCTCATTCAGCTCTTTCGATTGGTTGAGGCGTTTGATTACTGCCTCGCAAGTGCTGCATCCGGGGTTTGAGAACAGGAGCAGCGTATACTCGCTCTTCAGCTCATGAAGATGATAGGATTGTCCCGAAGGCAGCGTGTAAGCAAAATCACTTGCCCTTTGCCCCACTCTATTTTTCATCACCATCTCCAGTTGAAAAAGATACGACGACCGCTCTGCTTCCGTAAGCATTGGTGACCGGTTAAGTTCCTGCAACACCGGAATATAGAGTTCCTCATTTCGGAAAGGAGAGTTGGGATCGTAGAAGTATTTTTCGAACATCCTTACAAAGTGCTTGTACATAATTGTATCTACGGTAGCTTTGTCGAGCGTGTAAAGGAGCGATTTATCAGCATTCTCTTTAGGAACATGGTTAAGTATATTGATATAATCCACGAAAGCCTGTTCAGTAATATCGGGACGATCGATCATCCTTCTATTTGTAAAATCGAACCGGTCCCAATAATGCATCGTTAGGTACTTGGCCCTCTCCGACGGGTCGGTAATTGTTTTCGGAATCGTGGGCAGCACGAAAGTATCCGGAACAACCGTATGAACGGTTTCAGGTAGTTCTTCGACGGGCATGGTACTTTCCTCGCTTCTATCCGGGTTACTCTTTCTCGTGGAAAAACAGGAAACGGTTCCCCCGATCACTCCTGTCAACAAAATCAAATAGAGCGTAAAACACTTCATATTTTTAACCATTTACATATCTTTTAGATGGGTGCAATCACTGGTTCATTTTGCCCACTAATTGCACCGTAAAGATATAAAAAAACCGACAGAAAGGTGCACATACCCTGTAATGAGCGTTGACAAAACCGATATTTTTCGTACATTTGTACAATATGTGTGCGCCAATAAATTGCACCTCTTTTGTTTGATTCGCTTATGGAACCATTTATTGTTTCAGCCAGAAAGTACAGGCCATCTACTTTCCGTTCCGTGGTAGGTCAGGAAGCACTGACCACCACTCTAAAGAATGCCATCTTGGGAAACAAGCTGGCACATGCCTACCTGTTCAGCGGCCCGCGAGGTGTGGGGAAGACCACTTGCGCCCGAATTTTTGCCAAAACAATCAACTGCCTCTCCCCCACGGCCGATCACGAAGCGTGCAACGCGTGCGAATCGTGCGTGGCATTCAACGAACAGCGTTCATACAATATTCACGAGCTGGATGCCGCCTCCAACAATGGGGTCGATGACATTCGTTCTTTAATCGACCAAGTACGAGTGCCCCCTCAAATTGGCAAATATAAAGTATACATTATCGATGAGGTGCATATGCTATCGCAAGCCGCGTTCAACTCCTTCTTGAAAACGCTTGAGGAGCCCCCTGCACATGCTATTTTTATTTTGGCTACCACCGAGAAACACAAGATCATTCCTACTATCCTGTCGCGTTGCCAGGTATATGACTTCAATCGTATCCAAATAGCGGATATCGTGGAGCACCTGCATTACGTGGCACAGCATGAAGCGGTGCAAACCGAACCCGAAGCACTTAACGTTATCGCGCAAAAGGCGGACGGAGGTATGCGGGATGCTCTTTCGATATTCGACCAAACCGTGAGTTATACCGGTGGCAACATCACCTATCAGGCGGTTATCGAAAACCTGAACGTGCTGGATTATGAATACTATTTCCGCTTGTCGGATGCGATTCTCAAGGGGAGCGTGGTTGATTGCCTACTTATTTTAAACGATATTCTGAACCGCGGTTTCGAGGGCCAATATATCATCAGCGGCATCGCCTCTCATTTCCGAGACCTACTGGTATGCAAGGACCCTGCCACCGCGCATCTCTTCCAAGTGGGTGCAACCATTCGTGAACGTTATGTGGAAACTGCCAAACGATGCGA
>JAAYTC010000067.1 GCA_012518155.1 Bacteroidales bacterium
CTTCAACAACTGCACCGCTTTCCACGGGATACTCGCAACCAACTCATCCATTTTTTACTGGTCGCATCCCTCGAAAAGAGGGACAACACATTGGAGAACAAAGCGAATGAGCTGGCGGGCAGCATCCTCAACGAGAAGTCGCCCCACACGCTGGATAGCCTGCCCCACGTGCTGGATAACCCGTTGGTCCAAACACTACAAACCGGGTTAGCTGAAATTATATCCATCTACGGCCGAGCGGATATCCTCCCTTTACAACGGAGTGATGACGAACTCCTTATTCCTTTTCTGGATAAGGGGGATCGTCCGGATAGGGCAGACGCGACCAACGAAAAGGAAAAATCAAGTACAACCGTCTCCACAGATAGAGAGGAAGTGGACACTGAATGGGAAGAAGAGCCATTTTTCGGCCAAGACAACGGCGCGATTAGCGTGCAGAACGCGGGGCTTGTCTTGCTGCATCCCTTTTTAAAGCCTTTTTTTAGCGAGATACAACTTGTGGATGAGAAGGATCGGCTAAAAGGCTCGGCAAGGCAGGTAGCCGTTCAGGTACTCCACTTCCTGGCCACCTCAAACAGGGAGTTCTTTGAAGGCAACCTGGTTTTTGAAAAATTCCTTTGTGGGGTTTCGTTGAGCACCTCCATGGAGAAGGAGTGCCTCCTCACAGAGAAGATCATGACCGAAAGTATCGCCTTATTGCAACAGGTGATACGCTATTGGCCCGCGCTGAAAAACAGCTCGCCGGAATGGCTCCAACAATTGTTTTTACAGCGCAAGGGCAAACTGATTCAAGATAAAGGGCGCGTCAGACTGCTCGTAGAACGGAAGTCGCAGGATATCTTGCTCGATAAACTGGACTGGAATATTTCGGTGGTGAAAATTCCATGGCGGAAAGGGCTCTTGTTCGTGGAATGGTAGTTGAACAAATGAAAAGTTCAAGTTTCGCATGTATTAATTATTACAATTATAGCTAAAAATGAGGCCTATAAATGTTTTATGGGGACCCGTAAGATGAAATAGGCGCAATCTGATAAGCTGTTTGAGTGTAAACGAGTTATTTATCAGATAGCCTATGAATCTTTTCCGTTAAGCCAAATGAACAGAGTCAAGCTTGCTTGAGCTATGTCATGGAGAGGAAAAGTCTAACTTTAGTGAATCTGTAACGGGTCATAAAACATTGTCAGCCGAAGATTTAGCTGTGGTTGTATTGCATGCGAAATTTGAGTGAAAAGAAAACAACTGTATGAAGGCAATCGCGAAAGAAAATAAAAAGCCCTCTCGTAGAAGCACTCCCTTCCTCACTGGCAAGGAAGGAGGGGGATTATTTGGCGTGCAAACAAAGCTGACGGTAGGTGAAACGGGCGATATCTACGAGAGAGAGGCCGATTTCCTCGCGGATAGGGCTGTGTCCCAACATCCCGTCCAAAGGCAAGCTACGGCAGAGGAAGAAGTGGAAAAATCCATTCAGATGCAGCCCTTGGAAGATGAAGAGAGAGAAGTCATTCAAAAAGAAGCACTCGCGGAGGAAGAGGAGTCGCTTCAGATGCAAGCGGGAGATGGGCACACGACCGACCAGTCGGCCGTTCCGCCGGGTTTCGAAGCCAATCTACATAATAGCAAGGGAGGAGGTTCTGCACTCCCGACAAGCACACGGGCACAGATGGAATCGGCCTTTGGCACCGATTTCGGGAATGTTCGCGTACACACCGATTCCACCGCGGTGCAGATGAGCCGGCAGATAGGAGCACGGGCCTTCACCCACGGGAACGATATCTACTTCAACCAAGGAAAATACAATACCGACTCAACGGCGGGGCAGCACCTGATTGCCCACGAGCTTACCCATACGATCCAACAGGGCGCATCTGTACAACCAAAAAGGATCCAGAGACAGGGAGAGGAAGAAGCAAGTGAGGTCCCATCCAACTCCTATTCGTTCACGGAACCCAGGACTCGAGAGGTTTATTCCATCAACACCTCCACGCGACAAGCATTCCTCCCCACCATCGGGATTCCACGCTTTAAATTGCCATTTGCCCCGAACACACAATTTAATTTACCGGTAGGAGGGTCACAACGGGAGAACAACCATCTGCAAGCTTGGGAAACGGCAGCAATGTCCGGTGATGGATTCACCACCGAGTTTGAAACTAAAATAAACCAAGAAAATGCGCCGAATCTGATGTTTAATGGCACCCCCATCTATTACCTTACTTTAAAGGGAGGAAACACCAGAAAAAAAAGGGGACAAGAAGAAGGAGATCAAGGGGTGATATTTGGAGATCAAGGGGTGATAAAGAGAAGAATTTCAAGACCCTATTGGACGTCAAGTGGACGCTACAAACCGCACGATGTAGATCACAAACTCGAATTGCAACTCGGGGGTGCCGAGACCGACACCGAAAATATGTGGATGCTGGAATCATCGGCTAACCGGTCATCGGGTGCCTTGATTAAAAACGAGATCGACCGGAGAATCAACACCTTATTAGCGGGATCGCGTGACCATTTGCTTTCGCCTCCCGATCTTTCAACCGTGAGAAACTCCTACACGATCACGGTGATAAACGGGCTCTCTGCCGGACCCAACATGCGCCTAAGCAGTACCTCGGATCCCAGTCAGCATTGGACGCTAAGTGATGTAAAGGAGGGACTGCATTTAAGGGGGCTGAAATTTCTTACAGAAGCAGAAGTTACTGAAGCAGGTCTCAGAGGGAGTCCCGATGAACTGATCCTTTATACCAATAGCTACGGAGGGGTACCCTTGCGGATTCCATGGGATGAAGCGGCGAGAGCGGCGGGAAGGAAAGACGGCCTTTCGGAAATTAGTGGACCGATGGGAAGAAGAGGGGGTGCCAACCTGATCATCGACAGTGTCCTCTATACCTCTTTTACCACCGGCGGTGAGGGACAAGGGGGTACGGGAGCGGTGATCTGCACGGCATTCCCGGGTTCAAGGGGGATGATTATGGAAAAAACGAATCTCGCGTTTACCGTTAATCAAGCACCCGGCCTTTCGTACGGTGGGGTGATATCACGGCCGAGCATCCTTCAGGCCGCGCTGCATGCACTGGAGTTAAAACACTTGAGCCCGATCACCTTAACAAGTGCCGAGCTCGACGAGAAAGGGGGATTAATAGCAACGGGCACCGTGGCACCCACCATACCCCTTATCAGGAACGCGAATATTATCGTGGAAATCAACCCGGAGGGCGTAAGGATTAGTAAAGTATTCAGCAGGAGCGATTTCAACTTCCCCTCTCCATTTATCGTCGAAAACAGCAGTTTGACAATATTCGCGGGTACCGCGGGACTGGGGATCGAAGGGCGCGTAGATTTCGGAATCGAGAACGTGGGGCAAGGCCATTTTGGTGCCGCTGCCTCTACAGCCGGTGGC
Source organism: Bacteroidales bacterium (assembly GCA_012518155.1). Lineage (GTDB taxonomy): Bacteria > Bacteroidota > Bacteroidia > Bacteroidales > Dysgonomonadaceae > Proteiniphilum. Next base: position 3,398 of record JAAYTC010000067.1, read on the forward strand.
TTCGCGTTGGAAGGTGCATTTAACTTCGACTCGGAACTGTTCGATCCCGCGGAGATCCGTGCCGAATACAAGGAAAACAGCTGGACGATCGGCGGGGTAATCGGTATCCCTGAAGGAAAGGTGCGGGGCATAAAAAGCGCCACCATCACGGCCGCGTACAACGAAGGTAACTTCCGCGCGAGCGGGGAGGCAGAACTCGATATCCCCGGCATTCAAAAGGGAAACATGGAAATCATCTACGGCGAGGAGGGATTTTCCATTAGCGGCGATTTCGCGTTAAAAGACGATATCCCCGGTATCCGTGAAGGGAGTATCTCTGCCACTGTAACCAAAAGTGCCAACGAAGAGGGGTACAGCGTGAGCGTTGCCGGCAGCGCGCGACCCGACATCCCGGGGATAGATACCTCGTTATCGATCTCCTACCAGGAGGGTGCCCTCACCATCGAGGGATCGGCGGCGTACAGCCGGGGAATGTTGTCCGGCACGGTAAATGTAGGGGCCACCAACCGGCCGGTTAACGAAGCAGGTACCCCCGAAGGGGATCCGGGTAGAACGTTGCGAGTGTATGGCGGGGGCAACCTTACGCTCACGCTCACCCCGTGGCTGCAGGCCACCGCGGGAGTACAATTTTTAGAGAACGGGGAGATAGAGGTCACCGGAGAGATCGGGATACCGGAGAGGGTGGATCTTTTCGATCGGAAATCAATCGACCGGCACCTGTTCACCGCGCCGGCCATCGAGATCCCACTCTTCGCCATCCCGCTTGGACCAAGAAGCGTGGGGCTTGTTGCCCGCATTATCGGGGGGCTCGACTTCTCGGCGGGCTTCGGCCCGGGGCAACTGCGGGAGCTATCGGCTATGGTGACCTATAACCCCGATCGAGAAGAGGAGACCACCCTCGTCGGACGCGGCATGTTCGTGATCCCCGCGGACGCGGGCTTAACCCTCCGAGGGGATTTAGGATTGGGCGTGAGCGTGGGTTTTGCCAGCCTCACGGGAGGCATAGAGTTAGCCGGAACTCTTGGTTTGGCAGGCGAAGCAGCCGCCGGTGTGGAACTGAACTGGAGCCCACTCACGGGCGTGATGCTGGACGCGTTAGGGAGCATCACCGTTCATCCCAAGTTTACTTTCGACGTGAACGCGTTTGCCCGGGCCAGCCTCGACCTGTGGCTCGTATCATTTTCCGAGACATGGCGCTATAGCTTGGTCTCCTTCTCGTGGGGCCCCGATATTCAGTTCGGCATCCTGTTCCCCATCCACTATCGCGAAGGCGAACCGTTTGATATGTCGTTCGATGATATCACGGTAATCTATCCCGAGATCGATGTGATCGGTATGGCGAAGGGACTGGCAAGGGACGTAAAGGACAACCTTTTCGATTAATCGCGGCCACGCGGCGAACGGGGTTCCATTAAAACGCCTTCGGAACGAATCTTTAAAATTCACCTATTAAATAATTCACTATATGAACCATTCTCGTCAGCGTGATTTTTTGAGAGCGGCTATTACCGCGCGGTTGAATACCGAAATAAGAGGGGATAAGGAGGATCTTCCCGCGTATATCTCCGCGCCGGACGATTCTCCTCTGGATAGGTTTATTCAAGAAAACCGTTTGAATCGGGAGGAAGTCATTATCCTGCTACTGGCGTTGGTACCCCATCTCGACCCCGGTTTTTTTCAATCGGTGATTGTTCCCTATTTCCCCAACGGGGGCGATTTCCCGGAGTTCGGGGGCTCCAAGGGAAAAAACCACCGCGGCATCTTACCCACGGGAGAAACAGTCCTTTTTATTCTCGCGGGAAGCGACCTTGAAAAAAGAGGGGAGGTATACCGTTACTTCGAGGAGGATCACCTATTTGCTAAAAAGAGCCTGCTTCATATCGGGGCGACCGAAGATCAAGAGCCCAAGATGAGCGGGAAGCTGATCTTGGACGACGAGTACCTGCAGCTCTTTCTCACGGGGAAGGTATCAAAACCGCGGCTTGGCACCGATTTCCCGGCCGAACAAATCCAGACGGAGATGGAATGGGACGACTTGGTGCTCAGCGAAAAAGACCATGGCGGGTATCCAGGAGATAGAGTTGTGGTTGAGATACAACGATCAATTGATGGACACGTGGGAGATGAGTGGAAAAATAAAGCCGGGCTACCGCGTGCTTTTCCACGGGCCGTCCGGCACCGGCAAAACGATGACCACCTGCCTATTAGGCAAATACACAGGCCGTGACGTGTACCGCATCGACCTATCGATGGTGGTATCAAAGTATATCGGTGAGACTGAAAAGAACCTCTCCAAGCTGTTTGACAAGGCTGCCAACAAAGATTGGATCCTCTTTTTTGATGAAGCCGATTCCATTTTCGGGAAACGGACCAACGTGCGTGACGCACACGACAAATATGCCAACCAAGAGGTCTCCTATCTCCTGCAACGGATTGAGTCGCATCCCGGCTTGGTGATCCTCGCGTCCAACATGAAGTCGAACATAGATGTATCCTTTACCAGGAGATTCAACACCATTATCGAATTCGATCAGCCGGATGCCCGGGAACGGCTGCAGCTTTGGAAAAACTACCTCCCGCCTGTAATAGAGATCGACGCGGAAGTGAATTTAGAAGAGATTGCCCGCAAGTACCAGTTGACCGGTGCCAATATCGTCAACGCGATTCAATGCGCGGGATTGAGAACATTGGAGAAAGAGTCGGCAGCCCTTTTGGCGGGCGACCTGCTGCATGGTATTTACAAAGAATACGAGAAAGAGGGCAAACTACTGCGTCAAGAATAAAAAGTGGTATCTTTACCAGAAAAAGCGATGATACTTGATATTTGCCTTTCCCCCGCCCTCTACCCCTTTTACAAGAAGGAGAACGATACAGTGGTGGTAGTCGATATTTTTCGTGCCTCTACCACCCTATGCGCTGCCTTATCGAACGGCGCATCCGCTATCATTCCAATTGCCGATATCGAATCGGCAAGAAAATACAAATCGGAGGGGTACTTGGTCGGCGCGGAACGAAATACCCGGAAAGTCGATTTTGCTGATTTCGGGAACTCCCCTTTCGAATACACCGAGGACAAGGTATCGGGGAAGGAGGTCGTGTTTACCACCACGAACGGCACGCGTGCTATCGAGGCCTCGAAAGAGGGCCGACAGCTTTATATTGGAGCTTTCTCCAATATCGATGCAGTCGTGAACAGCTGCTTGACGGGATCAGAAAGAGTGGTAGTGCTCTGTGCCGGTTGGAATAACCGTGTAAATATCGAGGATACGCTGTTCACCGGTGCTTTTGCCGAAAAGTTCATAAGGGAAGCGGGGGCAACGCCCGGATCAGACGGGGTGGATATGGCCCGGGGCTTGTGGAATTTGGCAAAAAAGAACCCGCTCGAGTTCGTGAAAACATCCGACCACTACCAGCGGCTGGTCAATAATGGAGCAGAAGGGGACGCGGCCTTCTGTTTTGAAGAGAATACCGTTTCCGTGGTTCCATGGTTCGATAAAAGCGAAGGCAAATTGAGGATCCGGTAAACAACCCGGTAATCAGCCCGGTAAACGCGGGAGCTACTCATCCCAGTCGAGGTCATCAAAATCGATCCCTCCCGTAAACTGTTCCAGATCGCGACGCTCCTTCTTCGTTGGCCGCCCCGTGCCCCTTTGTCGGTCTACAAACCCACTGATTTTATTCAATTCCAGTATCTCGTACTGATCGGGGGTCGTAACGTTTTCCATAAATTGTGGAACCAACTTGGCTCCCATCCGCTTATCGGCGAGAGCAAGCACCTTGAACGAATAAGTAACCGGCGGTTTTCGCACTTCAATCACCTCCCCCACCCGTATATTTCGGGAAGGTTTAACAGCGACTCCTCCTATCATCACCCTTCCTTTCTTACAGACGTCGGCGGCTATCGTGCGTGTTTTAAAGATCCGAACAGCCCACAGCCATTTATCTACTCGTACTTCGTCCATCGCTTCTAATTCCCTTCGCTCCTAAACTCTACCGGCAATCTATTAATCACCGGCTTCTACTTATTATTATAGAGGTTCATCGTCTCGTTGATGCCGGCCAAGCAGAAACTACGAACCATTTCACCCGCCGTTTCAACACGTTCGGGCAACAACATCTTTTCCTCGTCAGAAAACTCTTCCAACACGTAATCCACCTGCCTGCCTCTGGGAAAATCACTCCCGATTCCGAACCGAAGCCGGGGGTAGTTAGTTCCGATCAGATCCTGAATATGCTTCAACCCGTTATGTCCCGCGTCGCTCCCTTTCGACTTCATACGGAGCGTTCCGAAGGGTAGTGCCAGATCGTCTACCACCACGAGCAAGTTGCGGTTCTCTATCTTCTCCTTTTGTAGCCAATAGCGTATAGCATTGCCACTCAGGTTCATGAAGGTAGACGGCTTGAGCAAGATTAGTGACCGGTTCTTCAGGCGCGTAGTGGCCACAAAGCCGTATCTACGATCCTCAAAAACAGCATTGGACGCCTTTGCTAAAGCGTCCAATACCATAAATCCGATATTGTGGCGGGTTTGCTCGTAATCGGGTCCGATATTTCCCAATCCCGCGATCAGATATTTCATTTGTCTCGAATTTATTCTTCGGCTTCCACTTCCGTTTCGGCTTCTGTTTCGATCTCGCCATCTGCTTTAGCCGCCTCTCCACGTGCTGCACGAGTGAGTTGCACACGGCAAATGACCGCATTCTTAACGTTTAAAATCTCCATATCTTCAAAATTCAAGTCCCCTACCTGAATCGATTTACCCAGTTCTAAATTTGTCACGTCAACTACCAAGTTTTCCGGCAATTTGGAAGGCAGTGCCTTTACCTTCAACTTACGCGTATCAAGCGAGAGTTTACCCCCGGCTTTAACTCCAGCGGCCAAACCTTCTAGCTTGACCGGCACCTCGATTACCACGGGTTTATCTTCAAACACATGGAGGAAATCGATATGCAATACATCGTCCTTCACGGGGTGAAACTGCACCTCTTTAACCATCGATAGTATTTTTTCTTCTCCCAAGGTTAGGTTCACCAAGTATACTTCGGGTGTATAAATCAAGTTACGCACGCTGCCACTCTTTACAACGAAGTTCACGTTCTCCTCATTGGTACCTCCATATACCACGCAGGGGACTAAGCCCTCGCGACGATATGTTCTAGATGCACTTCTACCGAAATCATTCCGGATCTCGCCTTTTAATTCAAATGTTTTCATTTTTAAACTTGTTTGTGTTACTCAAAATAAAGTGCTTTCTTTATTTCCCATCACACACGGGAGCTTTCAAAAAAGCGGCGCAAAGTTAATGATTTTCTTTTATCTGCACAACTACATACCGGTTCCGTTTTTAAGGCGATTTTCGCAAGCTGCCCTACTTTTCGAGTATTAATATGCAGAATACCGAAAAATTAGCTACTTTTGCAGTTCTAAAAAGTTCAGTGGGGGTGGGTTATTCGCACGATAGATTTGTCGCGAGCCATTCAACCAAGGCAGACTTTTTCTTTAAGAAAACGCTCATTATAACGATGATAAATAGAAATTTAATTCGAGTAAGAATAGTACAGATCATCTATTCGTGGTACCAGAATAGGAATAAAGATTTACGCAACACCGAGAAAGAGTTGATGTTCGGACTGCAAAAATCGTACGATCTTTATTATTACTTGCTGCTTCTGATGGTAGAGTTGACAAAGATGTACGAAAACCGGATAGAGGCCAAACGGAATAAGTTTTTACCGTCAGAGGAAGATCTCAACCCAAACACGCACCTCGTGGAAAATCGGTTCATACTTCAACTCGAAGCGAATCGGCAGTTCAAAAAATATTTAGTCGAACGCCCGCTATCTTGGGAGGAGAACGAAGGATTCGTTAAAAACTTACTTGACAAAATCCTAGCGTCTGACACCTACCAATCATACACAGGTATAGCTTCACCAACTTACGAGCAGGATCGAGAGTTCTGGCGGAAAGTATTCAGGCAGTTTATCTACGTGTACGAGGAACTGGACGATCTCTTGGAGGATGAATGCATTTATTGGAACGACGACGTGGAGGTTGTTCAAAGCTTCGTGTTGAAAACGATCAAAAGGTTCTCGGAGGAGAACGGTATCGACCAGCCCTTGCTTCCCATGTTTAGGGACGAGGAGGACAAACAGTTCGCGTTAAAATTATTGCATGACACCATCTTGAACGAAAAAAAATACAGGGCACTTATCGAGAAACATACCGAAAAGTGGGATTTCGATCGAATTGCATTTATGGATCTCATCATAATGCAGATTGCTCTAGCGGAGATTTTTACATTTGAAACAATTCCAACCAGTGTTTCGTTAAACGAGTATATCGAAATTGCTAAAATGTATAGCACTCCTAAAAGCGGCACTTTTGTTAACGGAATTTTGGACGCCATCGTGCAGGAAACAAAACAAGATAATCGCATGTTTAAACAATAAATTATCACTCACACTAAACATCTATTCTTATGAATATTTTATTACAAGCAGCACCCAGCGGGGGAATGGGAGGTATGAGCAGCACCATACTGATGATGGTAGCCATATTTGCCGTATTTTATTTTTTTATGATCCGTCCGCAACAGAAAAAGCAGAAGGATCTTCAGAAAAGCCGTGAAGCCATGAAGAGCGGAGACAAAGTAGTCACTGCCGGTGGTATGCACGGGAGAATCAAAGAAGTGGGCGACACCTGGTTTTTAGTAGAAGTAGCAGACGGGGTAAGGATAAAGATCGAAAAAAGTTCGGTTTATGCATCTTCCGCGGATGTAACACCCAATTAACAGGAGCCTACATGCAATGGATTTGAAAGCTATCTTCCAAAAATGGCAGCCCAAAGCGGAGGCTTATTTCTCCACCCTCCCGTGGAAGAACATCCTCTTCTTTCTGTTTTTTTTGGTGATGGCTTTTATCTTCTGGTTAATGCTCTTCTTTCAAAAAGAGAACGTGGAGGGGAACTACCGTATTCCCCTGAAATACACTAACATACCCGAAGATGTGGTGTTCGATCATCCTCTCCCCGAGTTTATCGAGGTGAGTGTAACCGACAGGGGGTCTGAAATCTTTCGGCTAGAGGTCACGAAAAGGGATTCGCTTGAGATCAACGTATCCGCCCTTTCGGAGAGCGGCACCCAGGTTCTTCAAGGAGATCAATACCGCCAGCTCATACTTTCGCGGCTCGCCTCGAGCAGTACGATCAGGGGATATTATCCGATGAATATCTCGCTCGCTACCTCGAAATTGGAAAGCAAAAAATTGCTTGTGGTTTTCGATGGAGAGATCACTACCAGCCGGGCCAACTTGGTAGCGGACAGTGTTACCTTTATTCCGGAAATAGTAACCGCTTACGGTTCACAATTGTCGCTCGACCAACTGGAGGTAGCGGTGACCGAGTACACGCTTATTAAAAACCTGAAGGCTACTTCACAGCTTCCGATCAATATCAACCCCGTGGAGGGGGTAAAGTTCTCTCCCCCTCAAGTGGACATTTTTATCCCAATAGAAGAATACACGGAACGCACTTTCGACGTACCCATTGCCGCGGTGGGTCTTCCCGACAACTTAGATGTTAAGTTTTTCCCATCCCGGGCGACGGTCACGTTTACGGTCACACTGGAAGAGTATAAAAAAATCGTACCGGAAGATTTCGAGATCGTTCTCGACTACTCGACATTTCACGAAAATGAAGATGGTAAGGTATCTCTTGAACTTAGCAAAAGCCCGTTCACTGTCGTTAACCCCCGCTTGTCTCCCTCTTCCGTGGAGTTCCTGTTCGAGAGTAAAGTTTCGAGATAACCGGAAAACCACGTGCAAACGAATTAAAAACGCACGTGCAAACATTCAATAGAAGGTGTAAATGATTAAAGTAGGAATAACCGGAGGAATGGGCAGTGGAAAAAGCGTGGTAGCCACTCTTTTTCGACTGCATGGGGTACCGGTATTCGACGCCGATAACGAGGCAAAGCTCCTAAACGACACATCACCGCGGATAAGGGAAGAGCTGACACACCATTTCGGAAACAGCCTTTACGAAGGCGGGAGACTCGATCGAAAGAGATTTGCTCAAATTATCTTCCACGATGAAAAAAGGCTCGCGTTAGCGAATTCCATTATCCATCCCGTGTTAGCCGATCATTTCATCGAATGGGCTGAGAAACGAGATGCCTTACCCCTGGTAGCGATCGATGCAGCACTGCTTTTTGAGGCCGGCTTCGACCAATTGGTGGACCGAGTAGCCGTCGTTTTCGCACCCTTGGACATACGCCTGGATCGGGTAATGCACCGGGATGGAACCCAGAGAAGCGAGGCAGAAGGCCGGATGCAGCACCAAATACCGGAAGAGGAAAAAATAAAACGGGCCGATTATGTGATTTACAACGACAACCATCATTCACTTATTCAGCAAGTGGCAGGTATTTTATATGAAACTTGATCAGTTACATGCCAAGTTATTAAGCCTGTTTCCCAAAAAACAGGTATTCACGGACGAACTTTCCCGTCTTACCAAAGGCACTGACGCCAGTCTCTACCGATTGATTCCAAAAGCGGTGGTGCAGGTGCGCTCAGAAGCAGATGTTACCCGTCTCTTGCAATTTTGTTATCGCGAACGAGTGCCCTTGACTTTCAAGGCAGCCGGTACTAGCTTAAGTGGACAGACTCTCTCCGACTCCATTCTGATGGAGCTGGGACGAGGGTTTGAGTTTTCCAAGATTGCCGAGAACGGTCTTACCGCCACGTTTGGTTGCGGCCTCACGGGCGGGGCAGCCAACCTGATGTTGAAGCGTTACCGACGTAAAATTGGCCCAAAGCCGGCTTCCATTCAATCGGCAAAAATCGGAGGGATCGTTGCCAATAACGCGAGTGGTTCCAGCTACGGGATACTCCATAACTGCTACAATACCGTGAAGTCGATGCGGATCATCTTGGCCGATGGCACGCTGCTTGATACGGGCGATCAGATCAGTAGTCGCGCATTTTTAAACAGCCGCGCCGATCTCGTAGAGGAGATCAACCGGCTTAAACGTGACGCTTCGGAAAGCGATGCCACTTGTGCTACCATCGAACGGAAGTTTCAGCTTAAAAACACATGTGGTTACGGGGTAAACTCTTTGATCGATTCGGAAGACCCCATCGAGATCATCCAACGATTAATGATCGGTTCGGAAGGTACTCTCGGCTTTATATCGCAGGTAACCTTTCGGACTGTTCACGATGCCCCCCTGAAGGCAACCGCCATGGTCTATTTTGCCGGCCTACGTGAGGTATGCAGTGCCATCCTCCCATTGCGGGAATGCCGGGTAAGTGCTGCCGAGCTTATGGACCGAAATGCGCTGCATGCAGTGGAGCAGCAGGAGGGAATGCCTCCTGAATTAAAATCGCTCCCGGAAGGAGCTGCCGCTCTGCTTATTGACACATCGGCGGACGACGAGTTGACACTCTTACAACAGATCAGTGAGATTGAACAAAAACTGGCCCATATCGGTACGCTTTCTCCCGTCCGTTTTACCCGGGATAAACACCTTTACGAGCGATACTGGAGAGTGCGCGATGGCCTTTTCACCTCGGCTGCCGCCGCTCGTCCCCCTCGTACCGCGTGTATCATTGAAGACGTCGCTTTCCGGGGCGAAGTACTGGGCGATGCGCTCACCGACCTACGGGCGTTGCTTGTGGCCTCAGGCTACGATGACGCCGTGATGTGGGGGCACCTGCTTGATGGTAATGTTCACTTTACCGTCTTCCCCGACATAAACCGTGAAGTGGGAATACAACAGTATGCTCGCTTCATGGAGCGGCTGATCGAACTGACCGTTTCAAAATACAACGGAAGCCTCAAAGCAGAGCATGGCACGGGGCGGAACATGGCTCCCTTCGTGGAAAAGGAATGGGGCAGTGAAGTGTATGAGTTAATGAAGCGAATTAAACAGGCATTCGATCCGACGGGTATTTTAAACCCGGGAGTGATTATCAACGATGACCCGGGGGTGTTCATCCAAAACATGAAGCAAGTACCTGATGCTCATCCCATCATAGACAAGTGCATCGAGTGCGGCTTTTGCGAAGTTAGTTGCCCTTCAAAGAACCTCACGCTCACCCCGCGACAGCGAATCGTGGCCTATCGTCATATAGCGAATCCACCATCCGGAAAAAGCAATCGGAAGTCGCTCCTCAAAGAAATTAAAGCAATCTCTTACCCGATGGACGAAACCTGTGCCACTGATGGGTTGTGTGGCATCGCCTGCCCGGTGAACATCGATACGGGGGTTTTGATAAAGGAGCTGCGATGGCAACGCAACGGAAAGGTGGCGAACCTGGCAGCCGACTTCGTGGCCGACCACATGGCCGGCATCACATCGGTAATACGCGGGTTATTACCCATTCCGCACTCCCTAGGAAAAGCGGTCGGGTACCCTTCTATCGAGAGGATCATGCAAGGGCTCTTCAGGGTAGGGAATGGCCTCTTCCCTTTATGGACTCGCCACACCCCCACGGCGAGCAAGAAAATTACGGCAGACTATTTCACGCCCGATAACCTCGAAACACGAGAGGTGGTATATTTTCCGTCCTGTGTGACGCGTATGATGGGGGGTCCCTCTTTCGGGAGTGATTCAAAAGAAGATGTTCCAACCACGATGCTTACACTTTTGATAGAAGCGGGATATGGCGTGATCATACCCGAACGAAAAGATCGGCTATGTTGTGGGATGGCTTTTAATAGCAAGGGATTTAAGAAGCAGGCTAAAAAGAAGGAGCAAGAACTAAATGATGCACTGCTGAAGGCAAGTCGAGGGGGTGCATTGCCCATCATTTTTGATATGAGCCCTTGTCTTCTGCACGCGAAAGAAACGCTGGATTCACAGCTCAGATTGTACGATCAGGTTGAATTCATTCACGATCACATGTTGGATAAACTTCCGATCGTGAAGCTTCCACTTACTGTGACTGTACATGCGACATGCAGTTCAACGAAAATGCAACTTCAAGACAAACTATATGCTGTTGCCGCTCGCTGTGCAGAGAAGGTGGTTGTGCCCGACGATGTACGCTGTTGTGGATGGGCAGGCGACCGAGGGTTTTTCTACCCGGAACTGAATCGATCGGCCCTTGAACCACTCAGTGAATCTGTCTCCCATGTTAGCGCGGGATACTCCAATAGTCGCACCTGCGAGATTGGTCTTTCCATGAACAGCAAGATCACCTACCAGTCGTTGGTTTACCTTGTAGAGAAAGCATCGCGAAGATAGTTCACCGTCATTTCATCCGATCGAACCCCTCACCGTACACGCCCATTACGTTACTTTGGGAGATAAAGGCATTTTTGTCGATCTGCTTCACCAAGCGGAATATGGAGTTCGATTCACTCTGCTTGGCCATCACCAATAGCACCTTTTGGGGTTGTTGAGTATACCACCCCGTACCATCCAGCACGGTACATCCCCGACGCAGTTGCAAGTTAATCTGGGTAGCGATCTCTTCGTATCGAGTAGAGAAGATGAAAAATTGAACCGACTGCCGGATACCGCTTAGTATCCAATCGACCGAGGTTGCCATCACCGCGATGATAATAATCCCGAACACGATGGTGTCCACGCTCCGGAAGATAAGGTACGATGAACTTACAATGACCAAATCCACCAGTAACATGGTCCGCCCCGGAGTGATGTGTCGAAACTTATTAATTATCAACACGATGATATCGGTGCCCCCGCTGCTGCCATTCACCGACATTAAAAGCCCCACGCCCGAACCGCCCAAGATGGCTCCAATAAGGCCTGCCATAAGCGGCTCATCGGTCATGATCGGATCCCATTGAACCTGTTCGAACATACCTATAAAGAGCGAAAGCAGGGCCACTCCCACGATCGTTTTCACCAAGAATTCAGAGCCAAGGATGCGGAAGGCAAGCAGCAAAAGCAGGGCATTCATGACTAAGACCAACAGGGAGACAGGTAAATTAAACGCGTAATTCAGTAATACGGCGATTCCCGTGAGCCCACCGATCACGAACTGGTGAGGCATGATAAACTGGGTCACCCCCAACGCGTACATGAAAGATCCCACGATAATAGTAAGGTAATCCTTCCAGTAAAACTTTTTCAGACTAAACTCAGGCAATTTTTTCATTTACAAAAATAATCCGCTTTTTTACACGTTAACTCATCCGTTCTTTGTCAGCTCATACTGCCCTGTTTTAGAACATCTCGTTTATGGTCACTACTTTTACGACTTCATATAACTACATTTACAATCTTCTTTGGGACGATGATCACCTTTTTTGGCTCTTTCCCATCCATCCATCGTTGCGAGTTCTCGTGCGCTAACACGGCTTTTTCTATCTCTTCGCGGGTCGCGTCGGCCGAGAACTCCAGTACAAACCTCGATTTGCCGTTAAACGAGATCGCGTAGGGGAACGTGTCCTCTTTCAGGTACTCCTCGTCCCATTCCGGCCAATCCGCGTCGCACACGGTATCCTCGTTCCCCAAGGCATGCCACAGCTCCTCCGCAACATGCGGTGCGAAGGGGGCCAGACACACTACCAAATCGCTCAATACAGCCCGCTTGTTACACTTCAACGTGCTTAGCTCGTTCACGCAGATCATGAAAGCCGACACGGAAGTATTGAACGAGAAGTGCTCAATATCGTACGACACCTTTTTAATCAGCTTGTGCACCGCTTTCAGCTCCTCCTTTGAGGCTTCTTCGTCGGACACCGCGATCTCCCCATTCATATAGAAGAGATTCCACGTTTTTCTCAAGAAGCGATGCACCCCATCGATCCCGTTGGTGTCCCATGGCTTGGATTGCTCCAGCGGACCCAAGAACATCTCGTACAGGCGAAGCGTGTCTGCTCCATATTTCTCCACGATATCATCCGGGTTGACCACGTTGTACATCGATTTCGACATCTTCTCAATGGCCCATCCGCAGATATATTTTCCATCCTCCAGGATGAACTCGGCCTCCTTGTACTCGGGGCTCCAAGCACGGAACGCCTCGATATCCAGCACGTCGTGATGCACGATATTCACATCCACGTGGATGGGTGTGACGTCGTATTGATCCTTCAGGTTGAGCGACACGAAGGTATTGGCTCCCTTTACCCGGTAGACGAAGTTGCTCCGGCCTTGGATCATCCCCTGGTTCACCAGCTTCTTAAAGGGCTCTTTCTCGCACGACACGCCCAGGTCGTACAGGAACTTGTTCCAGAAGCGACTATACACCAAATGTCCGGTGGCGTGCTCGGTACCTCCAATGTAGAGGTCCACGTCGCGCCAGTAAGCATTGGCATTTTCCGATACGAGGGCATTCTCGTTCCGCGGATCCATGTAGCGCAGGTAGTAGGCCGACGATCCCGCGAAGCCGGGCATGGTATTCAATTCCAGTGGGTATCCCTCTTTGGTAGTCCAGTTCTTGGCCCGTCCCAGCGGCGGCTCCCCTGTCTCGGTCGGCAAGTACTTATCCACCTCGGGAAGCTCCAGCGGCAGTTCGTTTTCGGGCAAGGTGTAGGGCATCCCCTCCTTGTAATAGATGGGGAACGGCTCCCCCCAGTAACGCTGTCTCGAGAAGATCGCGTCGCGTAGACGGTAGTTCACCTTCCGGTACCCCACCCCGCGTTTCTCTACTTCGTCGATCGCGGCGGGAATAGCCTCTTCCACCGTCATCCCGTTCAGGAAATCGGAGTTTATCATGATCCCCTCCTTCGCGTCGAAGCTCTCCTCCGACACGTCGCACCCCTCTATCAGTGGCACGATAGGCAAATTAAAATGTTTCGCGAACGCGTAGTCCCGGCTATCGTGTGCCGGCACCGCCATGATGGCCCCGGTACCATAGCCTGCCAGTACGTAGTCGGACACCCAAATGGGAAGTGCTTCCCCGGTAAAAGGGTGAGCGGCGTAAGACCCGGAGAAGACACCGGTGACCGACTTATCGGCCATCCGTTCTCGCTCGGTTTTTTTCTTGCTTTTATCCACGTACTCCTCCACCGCGGCACGTTGTTCGTCGGTAGTGAGTTGATCCGTGAGTTCGCTTTCGGGGGCCAGCACCATAAAGGTAACCCCGAAGATGGTATCGGCACGGGTAGTGAAAATATCAAACGTGATGTTTGCAGACGCGGTAAAATGCATCACTGCTCCTTCGCTGCGGCCGATCCAGTTGCGCTGTGTCTCCTTGAGTGAATCGCTCCAGTCGATCTCCTCCAGCCCCTCCAGCAGGCGTTCCGCGTAAGCCGAGACCCGCAAGCACCACTGCCGCATCTTTTTCTGCACCACCGGATACCCTCCCCGGATTGAGAATCCCTCACTCACCTCATCGTTCGCGAGCACCGTCCCCAGCTCCGCGCACCAGTTCACCAACGTATCTCCCAAGTAAGCGATACGCCAGTTCATCAATATCTCTTGCTGCTCTTTTTCTGATTTCCGGTTCCACTCCGCCGCGGTGAACTCCATTATCTCACCGCACGCCGCGTCGAGTCTTTCGGTCCCTTGCTTGGCAAATCGGTCCACCAGTTTGTTGATGGGCTTTGCTTTTCGGGATTGATTGCAATAATAGGAATGAAACATTTTGATGAACGCCCACTGCGTCCACTTGTAGTATTCGGGATCGCACGTGCGCACCTCCCGGCTCCAATCGTACGAGAACCCGATCTTGTCCAACTGTTCTCGGTACCGCTTGATATTTTCTTCGGTAGTAATGGCCGGGTGCTGTCCCGTTTGTATGGCATACTGCTCTGCCGGCAACCCATACGCGTCGTATCCCATCGGGTGTAACACGTTAAACCCTTGCAATCGTTTATACCGGGAATAAATATCCGACGCGATGTATCCCAGCGGGTGCCCCACGTGTAATCCCGCCCCCGAAGGGTAAGGAAACATATCCAGCACGTAATACTTCGGTTTCGTGCTATCTTCCGTCACCTTGTATGTTTGATGATCAACCCAATATTGTTGCCACCGCTTTTCGATCTCTTTAAAGTTATAATTCATTCCAGTATATATATTCAAATTTCAAGCGTTATGAACGCTTGCTATAGACAAAAAAGGAGTGCGTGTATGCCAACGATTACATAGGCATACGAACTCTGATTATCTTACCCTTAAAACGGTGCAAATATAGTGAAAGCCGAGAGAAATGCCAAACTTGTTTGAGCATTACCGAGGCGCATCCTATATTCTAGAAAGACAATAATTTTATTTGAAATTCAGGAAGTGAGATCGGATATACTAACGCAACAACGAAAAATCGAATTAATGTGAATGTAGTGAGACGAAAGTAATATTCTAATCGTGATAGAGCCGATCGATAATGTCGGCATACTTCTCCAGCACCACCTTCCTACGTAGTTTAAGGGTGTTGGTTAGTTCGCCTGCCTCCATTCGAAACGGTTCGGGAAGAAGCGCGAAACGCTTTATTTTTTCGTAGTTGGTAAATTGGGATTGCAGCAACTCAATCCGTCCAAATAAAAAGTCGTGGATCATTTGGTTCTCGACAAGTTCCTTTACGCTACTAAAAAGAATACCCTGTTCTCGGGCATATGCCGCAAGTGCATCGTAATTCGGCACGATTAGCGCGCTAACGAACTTACGTTGATCCCCGATCACTGCTACCTGATCGATATATTTATCTTCACCAATCCGTGTTTCGATCGCTTGCGGGGCAATATACTTACCATTCGACGTTTTGTAAAGGTCCTTGATGCGTTCGGTGAGGATAATTTCATTTTCCTCCGTGAGATAACCCGCGTCGCCGGTCTTAAAGAAGCCATCCTCCGTGAACACCTCTTGGGTAGCTTCCGGCTTGTTATAATAGCCCTTCATAACCGTTCCTCCTCGCACCAGTATTTCGTTGTTTTCACCGATCTTCACTTCGGTGTCTGGCATCACCTTCCCTACCGTTCCGATCCGGAACCCTTTGTCGAGGAAACAGCTTACGGTGGCGGTGGTCTCAGTAAGCCCGTACCCGTAGATGATATGCACGTCGATCGACTGCATGAACTCGTTGATGGTATCCGACAAGGGGGCACCCGCCACCGGGAAAAAGCTACCCCGATCGATTCCCACCACTCGCTTCACAAGATAAAAAAGGGTGTGCTTATACAGGAAGAATTTCAGCCGGTTGCCCAAAGGAGGCCTTTTTCCTTTATTCACGTGCTCCAAGCTGTGTCGTCGACCGGTCTTCACCGCGTCAGCAAATAGCCATTTGAGCGGCCGAGGTGCGGTTTCCATGGTCTCTTTCACCCCTTCGTACACCTTCTCCCAAAAGCGAGGTACGTTGCTCATAACGGTTGGCCGAACCTCCTTAATCGTTTCACGTATCTTACTGGGCTCCTTGTTCACGGCTACTGTAGCCCCTTTAAACAGGCAGTAATAGGTCCACGCTTTCTCGAAGATATGCGTCAGTGGCAAAAAGCACATCGAAAGATCCTTTTCAGAGAACTGTGTCAGTCGCTCATCGTGAATCCGAAATGCCTTATGGAAATTCGCATGGGTGAGCATCACCCCTTTTGGCTCACCGGTGGTGCCCGAAGTGTATATAATCGCGGCCAGATCATCATCTCGCAGCAATCGCAAGCGGGCCTTCACCAGTGCCTGCGACTTCGAATTATCGCCCGAAGCAATAAAATCGTCGAAATAGACGGAAGTTTCGTCCTCGGGATGCAACACCACCTCTTGGTCGAAGACGATTAACCTTTGCAGGACATCGCTACTTTGTTGTACCTTGAAAGCATTATTATACTGGAACTGCTCTCCCACGAAGAGGAGTTTCACGTGCGCGTCGGTCACGATGTAACTCACCTGCTCGGGCGAAGAGGTGGCATACATTGGTACCATCACCGCTTTGTTCGCGTATGCCGCGAAATCGGTCACCAAGTACTTCGCCATGTTCTGCGAATAGACCCCCACGTTGTCATCGGGCATCACTCCCAGCTCCGCCATGGCTTGAGAAGTCTTCATGATCCGGTCAGAAAAATAATCCCACGTCATATCCACCCACTCCCCTTCGACGTCTTGGTACTTCAATGCTGTTTTTCTGTTCAGCTTCTTCGCTTGTTGGTGCACAAGCTCTCCTAAGTGATAATATGTCATTGTTTTACATTTTGCCATTTCAAAATTACACTTTTTTATCGCAATTCACGCGGAATTTTCTTCTTTTATTGGATATACGCGGAATTATGATGAGGACAGCAATGATTTTTTATCTTAACATTCTAGCCACTCGGAAGTTAATTAACTACACTTAACGAGTTTTTCTTCTTAATTTTGAAATCGACCGATTATCTTTGTCATGTTATGAAAAGACATATCATCATATTCGTCGCCCTGCTTTTAATGTTTTTACCGCTCACGGTAAAAGCACAAGAGTATTACGCAGCGAATATGAATCCCGAAAGCAGTGGACCGGTCTCTACCATCTACCTGATGCCAAACGTTTATCCGGCTGTAATTCAGGAAGGAGACACCATTGCCTGTATGTGGCTCGGTGACTTCATCAAATATTCTCCATTGACCTTCCGTAGCACCAAAGACCAAACCGCCTACTCGCGGCTGATTCGCGACGTGAAGCGAACCCTTCCCTACGCGAAGGAGATTGCCGGTATTATCACCGAAACCTACGAATACATGGAGACGCTCCCGGATGATAAGGCAAGACAAAACCATCTGAATAAGATGGAAAAATACCTGATGGACGCGTATACTCCCAAAATGAAAAAACTGACGCGGGCACAAGGGCACTTGCTAATGAAACTGGTGGATAGGGAGACCAACTCATCGTCGTATCATATCATTGACGCTTTCATGGGAAGCTTCAAGGCGTGGACTTACAATCTATTTGCCGGACTCTTCGGAAATAGCCTGAAGGTAAGGTATAATCCCTACGGGGAGGATCGCGTTACCGAACGCGTGTGCGTGCTCGTGGAACAGGGAGCCGTATAGTTACAATCGCTAATCTCAAATATTTTTCTTATCTTTGTCGCGTATTTCACTCTAATTTATGCGAATAAATTTTCCTCGGGATTTTCAACCGGCACTTTTTCAATCATTAAAAACGTACAACAAAGAGAAGTTCCTGGCCGATCTAATGGCCGGCCTCATTGTGGGTATCGTTGCGTTGCCCCTAGCCATCGCGTTCGGGATTGCCTCTGGTGTAACACCCGAGAAGGGTATCTATACCGCCATAATTGCCGGCTTCATTATCTCGTTCCTTGGTGGTAGCACCGTTCAAATAGGGGGACCCACAGGTGCTTTCATCGTTATCGTGTATGGTATCGTGGAGCAGTATGGTGTACAGGGGCTGGCCATCGCCACGGTGCTTGCAGGTATCATGCTGCTAGTAATGGGATTCATGAAACTCGGTGCGGTCATCAAGTTTATCCCCTACCCGATCGTTGTGGGTTTTACCAGTGGAATTGCACTCACTATTTTCTCCACCCAAATAAAAGATTTTTTCGGCCTTACCACCCCCACGCTGCCGTCGGGTTTTATCGAGAAGTGGGGTATCTATTTTGAATCTTTCGGCACTATTAATTGGTGGGCCGCGTTATTTGCTTTTATAAGCGTGGCCATCATCGTATTCACACCTAAGGTTTCTCGTAAAATCCCAGGTTCGCTGGTCGCGCTTATCGTGATGACGATCGCCGGTTACTTGCTCAAAGAATACGCGGGGATCACCACTATTGAGACTATCGGTGACCGGTTTGTTATTAATAGCGATTTGCCTGAAATAAAGCAAATACCCATCAATCTTTCCAGTATACGCGTGCTTTTCCCAGCAGCATTCACTATTGCTATGCTTGGTGCTATCGAATCGCTTTTGTCTGCCACCGTTGCAGACGGGATCACGGGCAAAAAACACAACTCCAACATGGAACTGGTGGCTCAGGGTGTAGCCAACATTGTTGTGCCATTTTTTGGAGGGATTCCCGCCACAGGTGCTATTGCGCGTACAATGACCAACATTAACAATGGCGGGAGGACACCGGTAGCCGGCATTATTCACGCGTTTGTGCTTCTGTTGATCGTGCTTTTCCTGGGCGACCTCACCCGGCATATCCCTATGGCGTGCTTAGCAGGTGTGCTCGTGGTGGTAGCCTATAACATGAGCGAATGGCGCACGTTTATCACTCTGGTGAAGCAATCGAAAGACACCCGTGTCATCCTGCTCACCACCTTCCTTCTTACCGTGATATTCGACCTGACAATTGCAATTGGATTCGGCCTGTTGCTCGCGGTATTTGGCTTCCTAAAACGAATGAACGAAACTACTAAAGTCTCCCGAACCACGGGAAGTATTAATATGACCGACGAGATGGAGTCCCACTCGGGCGAAATTCAGGAAGAGTTGCTTCATCTGCCACACGGGGTGGAAGTATATGAAATTGAAGGGCCCTTTTTCTTTGGAGTAGCTAATAAGTTCGACGAAGTGATGCGTGACCTCCATGGGCACTCTCATATCCGCATCATCCGGATGCGCAGAGTTCCGTTTATCGACTCTACCGGATTGAACAATTTAGAAGCATTATGCGTCAAATCGAAGAAAGAGAAGATACAAATTATCCTTTCGGGTGTACAAAATAGTGTACGGGAAAAAATCATTCGCTCCGAAATCCCATCTATTATTGGAGAAAAAAACATTTGCGACAACATCCATTTGGCCGTAGAACGTGCCGAGATCCTTGATGCTAAATGGAGAGAAAAGCATCGTCATCTATAAAAATCAACCACGCGGTAAAGATATACACACGTTATAAAGCCGTAACATGAGTAACCACCTACCACAACTAACCGACTGGCTTCCCACGACGATAAAAGAGGTGAAGCTTCGAGGGTGGGATTACCTTGATGTAATCCTGTTCTCGGGCGACGCGTATATCGACCACCCTTCATTTGGCACGGCGGTAATTGCGCGCCTCCTCGAAAGTGAAGGTTTGCGAGTGGGCATTGTACCGCAACCTAATTGGCGGGACGACCTCCGCGATTTCAAAAAGTTGGGTCGCCCGTGTCTCTTCTTCGCGGTTACCGCGGGAGTAATGGATTCGATGATCAACCGGTACACCGCTAACAAACGAATTCGATCGAACGATGCGTATACCCCGGACGGACGATCCGATATGCGACCCGACCGAGCGGTGACAGTCTATTCTCGAATTTTGAGAGAGCTTTATCCCGACGTGCCGATCCTCCTTGGCGGGGTAGAAGCATCGCTCCGACGGGTTACCCACTACGACTACTGGGATGATACACTCCACCCCACTATTCTCATGGATACAGGAGCCGACCTGTTGATTTACGGGATGGGGGAACAGCCCCTAAAATCACTCTTGAAGCAGACACGAGAAGGGAAGTGCATCGGGGAGATAGACAATGTTCCACAAACGGCTTACCTACGACCGAAAAATCAGGTTCCCAAAAACTCTTTCGATGAAGAGGTTTCTCTCTTTTCGCACGAGGAATGCCTGAGCGATAAGCGAAAACAAGCGCGAAACTTCCGTGTCGTTGAAGAGCAGTCGAACCGACTCTCGGCGGCCCGAATCCTCCAAGAAGTAGCCAACCAAACCTTGGTGGTAAACCCTCCCTGCCCACCAATGACAGAGGAACAGATCGACGCTTCGTTCAACCTCCCCTATACCCGTCTTCCTCACCCGAAATATCGCGGGAAACATATACCCGCGTACGAGATGATCAAGTTTTCTGTAAACCTTCATCGAGGCTGTTTTGGAGGGTGCTCATTCTGTACCATATCGGCGCATCAAGGCAAGTTTATCGCATCCCGCTCCAAACAATCCATTATGGAAGAGGTGATGAAAATCACCCAAATGCCCGACTTTAAAGGATATATTAGCGATTTGGGAGGCCCCTCTGCCAACATGTACCGAATGCAAGGAAAGGATCTCTCCGTTTGCGAAAAATGCAAGAAGCCCTCCTGCATCTTTCCCAAAGTGTGCTTTAACCTGAATACCAACCACTCCGATCTCCTCGATATCTACAAAGAGGTAGACGCGCTACCGGGTGTGAAAAAATCATTTATCGGGAGCGGTATCCGCTACGACATGCTGCTTCACGAAAGCGACGACAAGGAAACCAACAGTGCTAACCGCGAGTATCTCGAAGAGCTGATCAAAAACCATGTCTCAGGCCGGCTGAAAGTAGCACCGGAGCATACGTCGGAGACGACTCTCAAAATAATGCGGAAACCCTCCTTTAATTACTTTCAACGATTCCAGACAATTTTTGACCGTCTGAATAAAGAGCATGGCCTCAAGCAACAGCTGATCCCCTATTTTATCTCGTCGCACCCGGGATGCACCGACGAAGATATGGCCGAACTGGCAGCCACCACCAAAGAGTTGGATTTTAGACTCGAGCAGGTTCAGGATTTCACACCCTCCCCCATGACATTGGCTGCCGAGATTTACTATACCGGCCTTCATCCCTATACCTTGAAACCGGTCTACACCGCGAAAAAAAGCATGCAAAAAAACACGCAACGCCAATTTTTCTTCTGGTATGAACCCAAGCAAAGAGGTTCCATTATCCGTAAACTGAAAAGAATCGGCAGGAACGATTTAATAAAAAAGCTCTACGGTTAAACCTCAAAACCGTTAAACGCGGTTAAAAAAACCTTTTTCACCAATTTTCATGCAGCGTTTTTCGACTTCTTGCATCTAACAAGTAGTTGTCGTTAAAGCAATGGAAGTATGAAAAAAATATATTGGACACTCGGAACATTCTTCATTGGGGTTTTATTAATCTCAATCTCTTGCGATGACAACTCACGATCTTTGGGTGACTTCAGAATTGATATCGCCACGGTAGTGCCCGTGGGCGACAACACCTACTCCTTATTGCTTGATAACGGAAAACAACTCTGGCCCGCCGCAACAGCTGTCAATATTACGCCCTCCGATAATCAACGAGTGTTTTTGAACTACACTATATTATCCGACGAGATGGGAGGATTCGACCATTACATAAAAGTAAATGATATGTGGAAAATCCTCACGAAACAGGCGATGGAGCTTAACGCGGAAAATGAGGATAGTATCGGCCACGACCCGGTTCGGATTAATCACATTTGGGTGGGCGGTGATTACTTGAATGTTTCGTTCATGTTCAATTATGGAGGCGTAAAGCCGCACGCGATTAATTTAGTTGAAAACATGCTCTCTTCCGGCATAGCCACCAACGTTGTTCCTCTTGAGTTTCGGCATAACTCGTACGATAGTCCCAACACGAGGCTCTACGAGGGTTTCGTCTGTTTCGACCTGCGCCCGATGCGAGTAGAGGATGCGGATTCGATAAATCTATCGATACAGGTAAAAGAGTGGGCAAGCGATCAAGTAGGTATGATAGAAAATAAGATATATGATGTAGTATACAGGTATAATCAATCGGCACTATCAACAGAAGCCGTGATGCCTATCCCTGTTATCTCATCAAGTGAATACTATTGAAAACAAAAACCACAACAAATTTAGTTCTATTTCTTATATGACTTTTTGATTTTCCAAACACCGGATGGCCTCTGTGAAGAGTCCATCCGGTTATTTTTGTCAAATCCCAAAACATGTTGTATAACATGCGAAATTCCATCAATAAATAGAGGTTACACCTTATCTTTGCATCAGCACAGTACGGCACAGTACAGCTTCTTTATCTAACGCGATGGAGTTAAAATTCAACAATAAAAACACTAAAGTACAGCAACTCACGGAGTACATTCAAAAATCGATAAGTGCTAATAAACTACGGGTTGGTGACAAACTGCCTTCAATCAACGATTTAAGCAAGCAGCATCACCTCTCTCGCGATACCGTGTTCAAAGCATTCAGCGAATTGAAAAACCGGGGGATTATCGACTCCATACACGGTAAAAATTACTACGTGGCGTCACATTCCAAAAGCATCCTGCTGCTTCTGGATGAGTATACCCCCTTTAAAGAGGTGCTGTATAATAAACTGAAGGAAGAACTCCCATCCTACTACTATATCGATCTCTGGTTCCATCAATACAATGAGCATCTTTTCAACCAACTTATTAATAACGCCGTCGGCATGTATGACCGATACTTGGTAATGAACTACCACAATGAGACCCTCTCTGAAGCGTTGACAAGAATTGATAAGAAAAAGTTGCTGTTATTAGACTTTGGGAAGTTTAATAAAAATGGATATTCCTACGTTTGTCAGGATTTTGACACGGGACTTTATAAGGCCCTGGATTCAGTAAAAGAGCAATTAAAGAAATACAAGAAACTTTTCCTTGTCTTTAACAGGTATCACAAACATCCTGTAAGCAGCAAAGAGTATTTCGGAAAGTTTTGCCTCGAGAATAATTTCCATTTTGAAATTATCGATGAAATAACCGAGAAGACAACGGTCGTAGAGAACGCTTTTTACTTGGTCATTAAGCAGGACGATCTTGTAAAAATCATAAAAAAAGGGAGACAGGGTGGACTCACTTCGGGTGAGAACTACGGGCTTTTGGCGTATAACGAAAATCCTTTTTACGAGGTGATCGAAAATGGTGTTTCCAGCATAGGAGTTAACTGGGTAGAGATGGGCGCACTCGCTGCTATTTTTGTAGCTCAAGAGAAACCATTACAACTATTTTTACCCACGGAGATCATAGCACGAAGCTCTTTTTGATCCTTTCACTGATCAAGCTGTATATATAGTACTCAACTTTATAAATAACAACAACATGAAAAAGTATCCTAAAATCGGGATTCGCCCCGCAATTGACGGGCGTCAGGGAGGTGTAAGAGAAAGCCTCGAGAATAAGACCATGGCACTGGCAAAAGCAGTTGCCGAGTTGATCAGCACTAACCTGAAAAATGGTGATGGGACCCCCGTAGAGTGCGTGATAGCGGACTCTACCATCGGTCGTGTGGGAGAAAGCGCAGCCTGCGCTGAAAAATTTGAACGCGAGGGCGTAGGGTCTACCATTACCGTCACCTCGTGCTGGTGCTACGGCACAGAAACCATGGACATGAATCCCTATTACCCGAAAGCGGTGTGGGGTTTTAACGGTACGGAAAGGCCCGGGGCTGTCTACTTGGCGGCCGTTTTGGCAGCGCACGCCCAGAAGGGATTGCCTGCCTTTGGTATTTACGGACATGAAGTGCAAGACTTGGACGATAACAGCATCCCGGACGAC
>JAAYTC010000068.1 GCA_012518155.1 Bacteroidales bacterium
ATTATGAGAGCTTTATCCCGGATGCACACTGCACGATCGTGGGCGTTGAGAATCCGGAAAGCTTTCGGTATGTAGAAAAACAGAAACGACTGTTCCAACACGTGAAACCTCTATTTATTAGTCGTTACCCGCAAGAGCAGCATACCGACATTATCCGTTGGTTAAGGATGATAACCAATCCATACCTTCATTTCGGGGATTTTGATTTGGCGGGCATTAACATCTACTTGAATGAGTTTAAAAGGTATATTCCTGAAAAATCGACCTTTTTTATTCCTCCAGATATCGAATATCTACTTCGTACCTACGGTAATTATAGCCGGTATGATCGTCAAAAACTTCATGTTGCCCCCGCTGATATTCAGGAAGAAGGATTGAAAGAGTTGATCAAGATGATTCATCGCCATAAAAAGGGATTGGATCAAGAGATATTCCAAACTATATGAGATACCTCATGTGCTAACAGTACGTTTGGTTTGTCAACTACGATGTAACATCTTATCCCGGTCAGCTTTACTCGAACTGTTTCCTTAATATTCGAATCGAGTTTAGTATCGCGATCAGTGAGACGCCCACGTCGGCGAAAACTGCCTCCCACATGGTGGCGATGCCGAAAGCACCTAACATCATCACGAGCAATTTAATACCCAGCGCGAACAGGATGTTTTGTATAACGATAACCCGGGTGGAACGAGCAATCTGTATGGCGGTGGCTATTTTCGTGGGCCGATCGGCCTGGATGACCACGTCTGCTACCTCGATGGCGGCATCCGAACCCATGCCTCCCATGGCGATCCCTACATCACTCAGTGCTAACGCCGGTGCATCGTTAATGCCGTCGCCGACGAACGCGACCACGTTCGAAGGATCCTTCTTCAACTCCTCCACCTGTTTCACTTTGTCGGCCGGTAAAAGATCGCCGTGAGCTTTGTCGATGCCCAACTTCTCGGCCACATCTTGCACGATGGACAACTTGTCGCCGCTTAGCATGGTAATAGCTTTTACTCCTAACTTCCTCAATCGCCGGATGGCTTCTTTCGAATCGGATTTTATCCGGTCGGCTATAACCAGGTAGCCCTGGTAGGTGTGGTCGATTGCAATTATCACGACGGTTTCTTTAATGGTATCGATCCGGGGGTCGTATTCAATCCCGTGCATTCTCATTAATCGGCTGTTCCCTGCCAAGACCACGTGCCCATCGACCAAGCCTTTCATCCCGTGCCCTGCGATCTCTTCCACGTTTTCAATGCTAAAGTCAGACGGCCGGATTTCCGGATAGTCTTCTATAATAGCGTTAGCAACGGGTTTTATCTTTTTGATCAGGTGAGGAGGTGTCTCGTTGTAGTGTTCGAGGATGGCTCTGGCGATGGGGTGGTTGGATTTTGATTCAAGAGCGACCGTGTACTCACCCAACATTTCATTGTTGGACGACACCGATTCCACATGTTGTACCTCAAAGACCCCTTCGGTGACCGTACCCGTTTTGTCGAATACCACGTGGCTTACTTTGGCGATCGTGTCGAGGTAATTTGCCCCTTTAAAGAGGATGCCGGCTCGTGAAGCGGCGCCGATACCCCCGAAATAACTCAGCGGGATAGAGATTACCAAGGCGCATGGACACGAGATGACTAAGAATACCAGTGCACGGTACAGCCAGTCGGAAAAAACATAATCTGGAACAACCAATGAAGGAGTCAATGCAATCGCCAAGGCGAGCAGAAACACTATTGGCGTGTAAACGCGCGCGAACCTGCGGATGAACAACTCTGTTTTGGCTTTGCGCGAAGTCGCCTCCTGCACCATTTCCAGAACGCGGGAAAGTGCGCTGTCGTCATACACCCTCTCCACACGAACATCTACCACGTGGCTCAGGTTGACCATCCCCGCGAGCACGGTTTCTCCTGCTCTTAGTGTTTCGGGAACACTCTCGCCCGTTAGCGCGGAGGTATTGAAACTGCCCTGCACCGATAACAAGGTTCCATCCAATGGAATTTTCTCGCCGACTTTGGCTTGTATGGTTTCGCCGATCGATACCTCCTTGGGTGAAACATCCATGGTATGTCCGCCCCTTATCACCGTGGCCCGATCAGGTCGCACGTTGAGCAACGTTTTTATATTCCTCCGGGCCTTTTGGACGGCCGAATCTTGGAATAGCTCCCCTATGGTGTAGAACAGCATCACGGCGACACCCTCCGGGTATTCGCCGATGAAAAATGCACCCAACGTGGCAACAATCATCAAGGTGAACTCGTTGAAGAAATCTTTTCGGACCATCGCCGTGCTCGCGCTCTTGAAAGCAGGCAAGGCAACCGGCAGGTACGCGGCGATATACCAAATGAACCGTGTAAAGCCGGTAAAGAACATCGGCCTTAGAAGAAAATCAAGGATAATTCCGCTTGCAAGTAGTATCACGCTAATGATGACCGGTAGGATCGTTTTCCAACGTGTCTCCCTCCCGATCGAATTGTCGTGCGAGTGAACCTCCCCGCAACCGCAGCCGCTGCTTTCGGGAAAGGATGATGGGGTGGTGTGAGTTTTATTTTGTGCCATAATAGATGATTCTTCTTCTATTGCAAAGGTAGGAAGAAGAGCTTGCAACCGAGTTGCAAACGCATTAACGGCCCGTTTTATTTATCTGAACAAGCTCTTTGGTTAGAAGAGGAACATTTGTCACACAATCCTTTCATCACGAAGTTTATATTTTCCAGTAGAAATTTTTCAGGCAGCTGTACCGGTGGGATCGATATGCTTTCTAGGCAGAACGTTTTTTTGCAGCCGGTGCAATTAAAATGAACATGAAGCTCATTTATTGAACATTGGCAATCATCGCTGCAGACCGAATACTTCATGGAACCCGAACCATCGTCGATGCTATGAATCACCAGGTGTTCATGGAACAGTGAAATGGTCCTCGAAATGGTCGATTTATCGACGGTTTCCAATACTGTTTCCATATCCGAAAGGCTGAATGCTTGCGGGTACTCTACCATCGACTTAAATATCAACAGTCTCACGGCTGTTGGCCTAACACCGCGATCATTCAATTTTCGTTCAAGTTCTTTCATACTCGAATTATTTCACACAAACGTAGTGATTTTCTTTTATATTCGAAAAATAGTTGCTTTCGTTGAGATTTAAACTTTTGCATGTTCTCACCTCAAGGATGAGGGAAGCTGTGTCCATGTGAAGCGTTGCTGGAAGGGAAGGAAAGATTTTTTCTCAGTCGAAAGGCTTTTCAGCCAGGTAGAGGGTGACGACTCCCAGCGTGTACCTCCTGAGCCGGATATTGGTAAACCCGTTCTTTTTCAGGATCAACATCATTTCTCGTCCCTGCGGGAAAGCGGCGATAGAGGAGAGAAGGTAATCGCATGAATGTCCTTCATTGGAGTGGAGACGTGCCAGAGCGGGTATCACGTGACGGCAGTAGATCGTGTGAAGTTGTTTCATGGGTGCCTTTTCGGGCTTGGTGAGTTCGAGCGAGAGAAACAGACCCCCGGGCTTTAAGACACGGAGCACCTCTTGAAAGCTTTTGTCGATATTCTCGAAATTGCGTA
>JAAYTC010000069.1 GCA_012518155.1 Bacteroidales bacterium
CAATTGAATCCAGTTCGCCTTTGATAAGGGCCTCTTCGGAATCGCTGATATTCTGGAATGGGGTGCGGTTGATGCCGAGGTCCAGCCCAAGTAGCTTCATGATCCGTTTCCCGGCCACGATATTGCCCCGGTAACGCGCGATCACGTTGATCACCTCCTGCGCGAAGTTCTGGTATTCTACCGCCTTCTCCAGGTTGCCCTTGTTGTACTCGTCGATCACGCCCACCAGCGCGTTCCCGATATAACTCCCCGTACCGCTGATGCCGCCTTGGGCACCGCCCATCACGAGGGCCGGGAGGATAGTCTCGTCCTGCCCGTGCAGCATATCGAACTTGCCGTTTTCATACAGCATGCACTGGTTGTACTCGTAGAGGCTTTCGAAGGTGTACTTGATTCCAGCCAAGTTGGGGATTCGACCATCCGCTGCCTTCAAGAAGGGCAGCATGGGGAGGAATACACCGTTCAATGCCGGAATATGATAGAAGTAAAAGGGAAGGTCGGGGGCCCCGCACGCGATCTCCTCGCAGTACTTCACCAGCTCTTCCACGCGGCCTGCCTTCGGGAAGGGCGACGCCATCGCCCCGGTGCCGGATGCGCCGATCTCTTGCGCGTGTCGTGCCATCCGGAAACTGTCCTTGATGCAGGTGGCACCCACGTGCACGATCACCTTGAACCCTTCCGGGGCGACTGATATCCATTTTTCGGCCAGCTTCAGCCGCTCGTCCACCGTGAGCATGTACCCTTCGCCCGATGATCCGTTAATGAAGACGCCGATTAGTCCATTCTTCTGCAATATAGCCGCGTAATCCGCTATCGGACCCATATCTACTTCGCCTTTTTTGTCGAACGGGGTGAAAGGCGCAACGATTAACCCCTTGATCTTATCAAATTGTTTCATATTGTAGAGAATTTAAACGCGCACACCGTGTATTAAACAGGTTTGATAGCACGGAGCTATGCGTGTGATTTGTTTATGTTTGTTTTGCAATTTACGCCTTCTTAATCTCCTCTTCAGGATAGGTCAGTTCATGCTTTGGTTTCACGAAAGCCAACATCAGAATCACTGCCGCCAATACTACGATGGAGAGTTTGCTGAAGTCGGCCCCTAAGTTGCCCGCATCGGTGGAGCTGCCGAGCATCAGGGTGACTGCGTATCCCGCGAAGACCCCCATCATGTTCATGATGCCGTAGGCGGTCGCCCGGTAACGCTGCGGGATTATCTGGCAAAGTATTGGCATGTTATTGGTATCGAACATGCCAAAGCCAATCCCGAAGAGCATGGCCGCACCGATCAGTCCCACGTACGTGTGGCCGACCCCTAAAAGGATAAGGGAGGGGATGGTGAGGCTCAGTCCGATCACACTGGTGTATATTCTTCCTCGGATGTTCTTCTGCACCCATCGGTCGGACAGCGGTCCCCCTATCAGCACGCCGATAAACGATGCGATCGCGATGGAGATAGTCGCCATAGGCCCCGCCTTCGCCATCTCGATGCCCAAATTCTCGGCAAAGAGGGTGGGAAGCCAGTTTTTAGTGGCCCATCCCGGGAAGCTGGGCGCCATAAAGTAGAAGAGCAAGATCCAGAAAGAGAGCGTACCCAGGATCACCCCGAAGGAACTGAAGAGGGATTCTTTCTTGATCCCCACGTCCTGAGGTTTAGGTTGCAGTTTTGCTGTTTTGGTTCCGGCATGCCCCTCCTTGTCGTGCAATACAAAAACAAGTATGAAGGCATAGATGATGCCGACAATCCCAAACCAGTGGAAAACGGTGTGCCAAGTGAAATTAGCCGCGATGGTCGCCCCGAACCCCCCGAGGGCTTGTCCCGCGTAGAGGCCCGACATATGGATGCCGATCGCGAGGGAGCGGGTCTTCGAGGTGTGAAAATCGGCGATCATGGCCAATCCGGTCGGCAGGTAAAGTGCCTCGCTCACCCCCATGAGCGCACGCAACCAGTAGACCTGTTGGAAGGTCTGCGCGTGGCCCATGCCGTAGGTGACGGCGGACCAGACGAAGAGACTTCCCACGATCAACCATTTCCGGTTTACCCTATCGGCAATAATGCCCGCGACGGGGCTCATCAACCCGTAGATAAGCAGGAAAATGCCCATCACACGTCCGAAGTTCTCGGCGATGGCCAGCTCCTTGATGTCCAGCTGCATGGACGACTGCATGGTGGAGAGCATCTGCCGGTCGAGGTAGTTGAGCAGGGCGACGAACCAGAGCAGTCCGACGACAATCCAGGGATAATACTTGCTATTTCTCATACGATCTGTTTTATAATTGGTTTCCTTCTGTTTATTCTATTTCTTCGGTCTCTCTTCGATTCGAAACTATTGAACGATTATCTCGCCTTTCCACGTTTCCGGCGACCGCACTCCCGGTTTCAGTTCGCCTTGTACCGCGTAGAATGTGTATCCTTTCCATACCAGCGTGGTCCCGGCTCGTGCCGCATTGTGCGTTCGGTCGATGGTGCTCCACTCCCCAGTCTTCGTATCGAACACGCGGCATTCCGTGTTGAAGCGATAGTAGTCGATGGGTTGGGTCATGTAATGCGATGAAAACTCGTGGTTCCGCTCTCTTTTCTCTTCTTCCGTTAGAGAGGTGTCGCGTGCGATCTTGTACTGTGTGGTGATCGCGTCCAGGAAGATGTCGTGATTTACGCCGCCCAAGCAGAGGATATACCGATTATCGACCGGCATTGTCGTCGCTCCTCCCAGTGAGAATGCTTCTCCCGTGTCGGGGTCGACCTGTTCGCCCATCTTCTCCCAAGATCGTACATCGGGATCGTAGCGCAGCACATCGATCGCCATGCCTGGCTCCCTTTCGGTATCTCCCCCAAAAAAGCCACCCAGCAGGTAGAGGTATGTTTTTCCCTTTTCCTCCACAGCCGCCATCACCGGTTGCACCCTTGGCAATCCAGGGAACGGGGGAAGCTCGGTCCAGGTTGAATCGTTCTCTAAGTTGATGCTGTGCAACGTGTTCGAAGGAATACCATTCACGTTCCCGCCGGCCACGTAGACCGTCGCTCCTATAGCGCAACCGGAAAAATTATCCATGGTTGCCGGAAGCGAGAGAAAAGGGGCCCATTCAACCCCGGGAGTTAATTCTTTATCGTTTTGTGATCCAATGCTATTTTCCTGTAGCGACACCTTGTAGCAAGAGGCGAGCGACTCCGTGGCCGTGTTGCCTCCTATCCAAAGTGCGCCACCGGGAATGGGCACCGATACACCGTAGGCCGATGGTTGTGGCAACTTCCCGATGACCTTCCAGAAGCCATTCGCGGGGTCATACGAAAGAATTTCGTCGTAGAAGGCTTTTGCTCCACCCTCGAATCCCAGTTTTCCGGGGAAATTGGCACCCCCGGCCACGATCAATTGCCCTTCTAGTAACGCGGCATAAGCGGCTGAAACGCCCTTCGTAAGGTCGCCTTGCAACCCTTCGCTTCCTATTTTATCCCATTCTATTTTCATCGGTTCTTCGTTTGGTTGCTTATTGCACGAGAAAAGCAGGACGGCAGCGATCCACACGAAAACAGTTCTTTTTATGGTTCTACCCTTTATTCTCATGATTCTCACCTGTTTTCTTTCTCGTTGTTTGTTATTTTATCCGGATTATACACCAGATCGGGTATCCGTTCCCTCCCGTCCGGGGTGACAAACACAAAGGTAAACATCCATTTTTGTAATCGTACCTCCGGAGTCGAAAATCTTCCAATGGGAAGCTTGAGTAACACCTTGTTCCATCCTTTTTCGAGCTGTACGGGGAGTGGGGGACGAGCCGTGAAGTTCTCGTTTTTCAGCGTGATCTCGTGGCTTCGAACCGTGTTACTGTTTTCCCAAACGGGCGGATCCTGTGGTTTATCATTGATAATAATACGACTCTCCCGGTAATCCCACTTGCCCGGTGGAGGAGGCAAGTCGCTTTCGGAGCGACTATAGTCTTGCGTGGATACCCAGAGTCCCGCTTCTTGTTGCTTGGGCGACCAGACCCACGTATACGCGTAGGCGGTATGGTTCTCCCGCGGATCCTCGTAAAAGCCGGGCACGATATCCCACACGTGGCGAAGGTAAACTGCTGCCCCCCCCGCCACGTACGCTCGGCGAAAGCCAGCATATTGGGATAAAAATGGTTCTGCATCAAAATTTGTTCTTCGTCGGGCAACAGGCGATCGTTCCACACTGCCAGAATGGCTCCCGCCAGGTCGTCGCTTCCCTGATCGGCGTTGTAGATACGGCTGTTGTACAACGCCACGATGTCCCCGAACGCGTCGAAGTGTTTGATGTAATGAAAACGCGAATCGATGGCAGGAATACCCGGTTGCGCCTTGCCGCGGTAACTCCAGAGCTGGGTGGCGTCGATCTCCCCCAACGCGTACTTCCACCCGGGGTTCCACGAGATCACCTTTTTGCCGAACGAGCGGATATGGGCGACCATCTCCGGTACGAAATCGGGACGGGTAAATTGCACCTCATCGGTTCCTATGTGAATGTAGGGTAGGTCAGGAAACACTTCGGTGGCAATCTCTTCCATCAGCCCTTTCAATATCTCCATCCCTCGAGGGGATTGCATATCTACCCCTGTTGCGCGGACAAAAGCGGCGCTGTGCCCCGGCATATCTATCTCCGGGATTAGAAGGACATGATGTTGTCGGCACCAGTCGGCGATCTCTCTTGCCTCCTCGATGGTGTAATATTGTCTCGGCAGTCGTTCAAAGTGAACGCTGTCGTTCAGTTCCGGGAAGCGCTTGCTTTCGAGTCGCCATCCTTGGTTCTCGGTCAAGTGCCAGTGGAACACGTTGATCTTGTATCGGGAGAGAAGCGCGATCTGTTCCTTCAACTCCTCTACCGAGATGTAACTCCTTCCCACGTCGTGCATAAATCCCCGTACCCGGAAAGCCGGCCAGTCGGTAATATCGACCAAAGGAAGGTACGCCTTCCCGTTAGCATCCTCCGCCACCAGCTGTTCCAGTGTTTGGCGTGCCCAGTAGCTTCCCTTTTCGGTTGTCGCCTCAATCAGGATACTGTCCGTTATGATCTTCAGCCGATAGGCCTCTTCTTGGTTGATACCCGCTTCAGGAATTGCCGTTACGAAGCGCGTGGTAATGGCTGATTCGTCGACCTTCCCCGAGGCGAGCAGGTGTTTTCCCGACTCATGGATGGTCGCCTCTTGCGGCATGGGAAGCAGGTTTAACGATTCGCCGCCTTTCTCTGAAGTACAAGAAAGAATGAACATCGAAAGGAGGATGAAAATATATCGACAATATCTTGACATGCTGTTTTTGTTTTTATCGGGGTTTCGGGGTAATAGCTGGCGCTCGTTTAAACTCCGTGCTAAACGTCGACGCGGGGAGTCCCTCCTCGTTTATCAAGTTCCCGGTTGAGAAGGAGGACCATCCGTATCGGACGAACCGTGGATTTTTCACTTTCGTCGAGTAAACACGGATCCTCTCGCCCGTAATTTCGGCCGTCGCGGGGTAGAAGAGTCCCGGGTATTCGGCCAGTTCGAATCCCCGAAGCGGCCCCCTATCGGATGGGCTTAATCCCTCGGCATGATCAAACGAGACGAATGTTGTATCCTCTTTAAAAGATGCTCCCCTGAAGAGGGGACCCGAAGGTACGATCGACTTCATACCATAGGTGTGATGCAGTGCCAACCGCGCGAGTCGCTCGCCGACCTGTTTTTTTCTCTGGGGTGCACGTCGGTGCTATCGCCCAAGTCGGACGAAACCGCCATGCCGCTGTTCGGTACCATTGATAACAAGCGTCGCTGGCTATCTCTAAAGTGCCCCCACGTCTCCCGGCCCACCGCCATGCTCGAGAGCTGCACGTAGTAGAATGGTAGGTCGATTTTCCACGCCTCTCTCCAGCTTTCAACGAGGGTGTTTCATTACTTCCATCGATTCGATGTCGTTGGGGTTGATATCGCTCAAGCTGGGACGAACCATGCCATCAACAATAATCAGGGGCGATCCGGAACCGTCGAAGTTAGTTCCACCACGCAGGATTATTCGAGGTGTGGCTCCCGGGTCCCCGCTCGATTGGATAACTCGTAGCCCGGAAACGGCACCAGAGAGAGCTTGCGCGGGGTTCGCGAAAATTCCTTTCGATAATGTTTCGTTGGTTACCTTTGAAATGGAGTTGGTTGATTTACTCCGCAATTGAGTACCCCCATAACCGGTGACCACTATCTCATCCAATAGTTCAGAATCTTCTTGCAGCACAATATTAAATGTTGTTTGTCCTGCAACAGAAATATCTTGTGTGGCATAACCTACGTAAGATATAACGAGTGTCGCGTTCGATGGAACATCGGTCAGCGTGAAGTTCCCGTCGAAGTCAGTAACCGTTCCGTGCGTGGCATCGCCTTGCACTACAATTGTTGCACCAATAACCGGTTCTTTGAACGCGGCATCGGTTACAGTTCCCCTAACAGTGATGTTTTGGGCAACCAACGGATAAGACACAAGCCATATAAATATGAACAAAATGCCTTTGAGCATGTGATTTAATTGACTTTTCATCATTCTCTCTAATTTGGTTTGTTGATGTTTTTGATAATCCTGAAAACCTATTCTTCCCAATATGTTTAATTATTTGATGTAGAATTCATTTTCTGCCATAACTTTTTCTCGATTAATCTCTTCCAATGTTTTCCAGCACTGGTAGAGTCCTCTTGGCACGTGGAAGCACCCTTTCCATTTGCCTCCCTTCAAATCAAGGAGCACCTCTCCTTGACGGTTCAAGTAACCCCACCACTCGGGGTGTTCTTGATCTTTAAAATGGTTCCAAGTGTAGTCGTGTACTTTTTGAAACCATTGTAAACATTCGTTTGACCCGGTGAGTTGATATCCCTTTAATAATGAGATCAATGTTTCCACGTGTACCCACCAGAGTTTTTGGTCCCACTCTAACTGTTGGGGCGGGTGTCCTTTCCTGTCCATGAAATAGAAGATGCCACCATGTTTTTTGTCCCATCCATACTCGATGGTCTTCAGTGTGGTTTCTACCGCTTGATTAATCAATTCAGGCCGTTTAAGTCTTACAGCCAGATCCATGATGAACCACATAGCCTCAATCCCGTGCCCTGGATTTACTAGGCGGCCGTCGAAGGTGTCCGAGAGAGTACCGTCTTGATTCAGGTGTTCCACGACAATTCCTCCCAATTCTGGACGGAGAAATACCTCCATCACCTCGTGAATACACTCCTCCATAGTCTTAATCACGGTTTCATTATCCAGTAGATGTTCGATCTCTAGGGTGAGGTTGCTAAGGATCATGGGCAATGAAAACGATGTCAAGTTGCGTGTGCCCGGGTAAGCCTTGTTCCATTTTCCTTTTGGGTTGCCTTGCTTCGCGAGGATAATTTCAAATGTACGTTTAGCAATCTCTGCATACTCCTGGTTGCCGGTAGCCAGGCTGAGTTGGCCGAATCCCATGGCTGCAAAGGTGTAAGAAAATATGTTATAAGGCTCCACTAGCGGTTTTCCCTCGCGGGTCAACGAGAAATACCAGTTGAAGTTGCCATCGTGGCCATGCTTTTTCAAGAACTCAGCACCTTGAATAGCGCAATCGAGCCAATCTCGTCGTTTCTCCACCTTGTTATATAGCATGGAAAATAGCCATACTTGTCTCCCCTGGAGCCAAATAAACTTGTCGGTGTCAAACACGTTTCCCTGCCTATCTAAGCAAGTGAAGTAACCACCAAACTCGGTGTCCTGTGACTTGGATAACCAAAAAGGAACTACATTGTCCAGTAATTCCGTTTTATATAATATCTGTAATTTATTAAAATCTGTCATTGTTCTGCCTGTTTGGTCTAGATGAAGAGCGCATTATCTGCTCGCTAAATCTTTATATGCAACATCTACTGTAAAATAAATCATTAGATTTCATATATGCAAGATATAAATGAAAATAATTTATTAAATAGGGTGTAGTTAATGATGTTTAACTGTTTATTGTTAAAAACAGCTTATGTGTAGTAAGTGAAGATATCTTATAGTTCGGATACCTTTACCCAATCGACCCACATTTCGCCCGGCAGGTCTTCGTCGTGTATTTCACCGGGCCAAGTAGGGTTTCCGTTCAGAAGGCCTCCCAGCGAAAAGTTCAAAATGACATCAAAGGTATACTTGCTGAACGGGTATTGTAGTCGTGTTTCTTCATCGTTTAGGTACATGTTAGCATAACGCCAAGTCTCTTCTCCGTCCACGTAGAATATCAGTTCCTTTTCCGTTCGGTCTACCGAGTACACGTGGTCTTTTGTTACATCAAAGTTCA
The DNA here is from genome assembly GCA_012518155.1 of Bacteroidales bacterium. Classification (GTDB taxonomy): domain Bacteria; phylum Bacteroidota; class Bacteroidia; order Bacteroidales; family Dysgonomonadaceae; genus Proteiniphilum. The sequence continues at coordinate 8,280 of JAAYTC010000069.1, forward strand.
GAGGATCAAGAAACTTCACGGATGTAAGTTGCGCCGTGCAAAATACAATTACAATTGCTATAACAATAGCAATAAGCCATCCTGTTTTTTTCATCTCATCTCATTCTACTTTAGTGTATCATATTTTTCCTGTTTTCCACAATGGGATACCCAGGAGTTTATGGAAGAGTTTATAGTTGTTCCTTACCCGATAAATCCGAGGCTATTTTATTGAAATATTCGATCGACTCTTTAATATTCGGTACATTGTTTTCCCAATCCGCCTCGTATTCGATCGTGAAATAGCCTTTGAAGTTCTGTCTCTTTAATTCTTCCATCATCTTTTCCACGTTGAGAATGCCTTCACCCCATATCACATATTCCAATGTTTCTTCTTCCCCTTTGGGTGCAATGTCTTTAAAATGGAGTGAGATGATTTTCCCCTCTAGCCGTTTCAAGGAAGGTACAGGTTCCAATCCCATTCGTTTGTAATGGCCCACGTCAACACAAGCACCCAATAGAGAGCTTCTCCCTTCGATGCTGTTGAGCAATATCTCCGGTTTCCAATAAGAGTTTTCGCTGGGATGATTATGAACAGCCACTTTTACTTGATATTTTTCAGCCAGCTGTTCCACTAAGTCCCAATCTTCACGTGCGGGTTCAGCACTTATAAATTCCATCTCCATATATTTTGCAAACGAAAAGATCGCCTCCCACTCTTCTTTTTGAGCGGTCCATACTCCCGAGGAAATTATCTTAACGTCGCGTGCTTGAGCTTCTTTTTTAAGAGTTTCCCGTTGCTCCTCGTTCAGTTGATAGCCAAATACAGCATCATTAAACCCTTCGCCCATTCGTTGTCCTGGGTATATTTCAATGAACTTGACCCCCAGTTCTGCTGTTTTGTCTAAAGCTTCTATGGCCGTGAATAGGTGGAAGGTGTAGGATTGTACCGAAAGTTGCCATCCTTGCTGTTCGGCTTTCGTTTTCGTACCACTTGACGTACAGCTTGTACTGATCCATAGGCAAAGTAGCAAACCGGTTATTATTTTTAATGTTTTCATATTATTATTCTTATTATCATTATTGAATGTTATCTTACTCTGGCATACTCAAGTATAAATTCATTTTTGATAGGCTTATTTATTTAGGCATTTCAGGTAACGCAAACCCGTTTTCGTAGGTATGCTCTATCCACTCGTTTGCCATCTCTAAAGCGTTAAATTCGGTGAATCTACGGTCGAATTTAGGGTCTCCATCTATTACCGAGTACTCGTCGTGTGCAACGATTTGTATTTTCTCTGTTGGGGATATATTGGTGAATTGCATTTTCTCCCCATCCCATTGAAGTTCCCGATGAAGTCCTTGTAAACCAGAAAGCCGCACTGCTAATACACCCATTACTACCATTTCATTAAAAGGTCCTGAAAACCCGAAATGTGATGAAGCTTCGGTTCTGTTTCCCGGGGACTCTTTGCAAGCCCTTATCCAATCTTGCTCGTGAGCGTTCGTATCCCATATATTGCCGTTACCCCCTTTTACACGGGGAATGGACGGTTCCGGTTGTTTAAAATCGGCCATTCGGGAGGTGGGCAAAAGGGTCGGATTCATCCCGTAACAACCGGTCATGATTTTTCCTTTTGTCCCTACCAGAATAATTCCTCCATTCGAGTCACCCATCATTTCTCCATCTTCCAATTCCACCAGTCTGTCGGGGAGTAATCCGCCATCGTACCAATGGACGGTAACCTCGGGCATATTAATATTCCCTTTTGCCGGCCTATTGGGGAATTTATAGGTCACCTTTTGTGCTTGGGGTGGGGAGTAGAGATTTGACAGCGTTGAGCTTGCAGAGACACTTATGGGATACTTCAGGTCCAATGCCCAATAAAGAGGATCCATTATATGGCATGCCATATCACCCAATGCACCCGTGCCGAAATCCCAGAACCCTCTCCAATTCCATGGTGTGTAGGCTGGGTCATACGGTCGTTTTTTTGCCGGCCCAATAAATAGGTCCCAGTCCAATGTTGCCGGAACAGATACTCCTCCCTTAGGTTCTCCTAGTCCCTGCGGCCAGATGGGTCGATCTGTCCAACAGTGTGCTTCATACACTTCGCCGATCACCCCTGATTGCACCCATTCGGCCATCTGGCGGCACCAATCGAAAGAGTTGCCTTGGTTTCCCATTTGCGTTGCCACACGATATTTTTTCGCCAAGTTGGTGAGCAATCTTGATTCATACACTGAATGGGTCAACGGTTTTTGCACGTAAGCGTGTTTACCTAACGTGATAGCATGAGCTGCTACCCCCGCGTGAGTATGATCCGGGGTTGCCACCATGATGGCGTCAATGGATTTCCCCATTTGGTCGAGCATAACTCTCCAATCCTTATACTGTTTAGCTTTTGGATAATCGTTGAAGGTCTTGGCCGCGTATTTCGAGTCAATATCGCATAGTGCTACAATATTTTCAGTGTTCATGTTCGCCAAATTGCGGCGGCCCATACCCCCCACCCCTATTCCGGCAATGTTCAATTTATCGCTCGGCGAAGTATATCCTTTCGCTTTACCCAATACTGTGTTGGGAACAACGGTGAGTCCCGCGGCTCCGACCGCGGCTGTTTTTAAAAATTGTCTTCTTGAATAAGTTGTCATGATATATTTTTTTTATTTATCCGGGCCATGATGTTTCCACGCCCTGTTTATGCAACATTTGTTGAAAAGTGGATAGTAATTCACGCTGTTCTCTCACCGCACGGAAAGGCACGTCCGATTTGCTCGCGAAAGCGATTAGTTGACCCACGGCTTCTCCAATACTCCATTCAACCGGATGTAAACGATAACAGCCGTTGGTGATGTGGGTTGTGCCAATATTCTTGTTTGCCGGCAACAGGTTGTTCATTCGTTGCGGGAGAAGTGCTCCAAGAGGAATCTGGAAAGGTAATGATGGGAAATCGATGTAATTATCTCCTCTCGAACTTGGATGTAGGTCGATATGATAATATCCTATGCCCACGCTATCGAAGAATTCCGCTGACTTGTTTCCCTCTTTCTTGCCGGCTACCATTATTCTATTTTCCGCGCCCACGTGTTCCTCTAGTACCGTGAATACTGCTTTAATTCTCCTTGCCTCTCGGATATAGGGATATTTTGCCATTCCGTCATCCGTTCCCATGATATCGCCTCGTAGTCTCAATCCGTGCCAACCCGTACCACCGTCCGGTCGCGGGGCTTCGGTTTGCAGCCAATAAAATAGCGAATGGCTGAGTTGTTTTGCTTTATCAACTGTGCGTTTGAATTCTTCTTCCGAAACATCAATTAAGTTCCCCGGAATAAAATCGTTCTGTGGCCAGTTCACAATGGTTATATCGCCGTCGTAGGTTCCCCCTAGGAAGTTCTTTTGGTTAATAATTCGTCGATAGTTCCATAAATTCAGCACACCATCCGACGATAACCCCTCGGGGTGAAATGCCAGTTTTCTGGGTTCTAGCGTGGAAGGGTTAGAGTAGGTGAGATCAAGCAATCTTCCCGGCCAAGGAGGGGTCATTTCGGGAGTATAGTTTTTCCAGAAATCGTACCCTTCCGGTGGATTTTGCCTGTTGTCTTTACCCGGTTGATAATCCATCGCGAAGCAAACAGTAAAAGCTTGATTGTTTTCCGGATTGGCTTGTTCCGCCGCGTGCAATTCGCCCGTGTCATGCTTCGATTCTGCTCCCGTGATGTACTCCGTTCCTGTCAACGGCAGCATATCGCCGCACTCGGTCGCATCTACGAAAGTGCACCCGGTGAGCGCTGTTCGTTCGCCGCTATGAACATGTTCCACTTCCACATCAAGTACTCGATCGTTCGCGTTATTCGCTTGCCGAATCTTGCAATTGGTCATTATTCGCAATTTTCCGCTGCTTTCGTAGGGAGCAAGCATGTCTTTCAAGACGGCCAAGGCTACTTTGGGTTCGTGGCATAAGCGAGATACACTTCCATCGCCTGGGTTAAGATTTTCCCGTGCACTTGCATTGTCCGTTAGAGGGTAGTTACGCCGATAGTACTCTCGTACCCTGTTCCTAAATTCCCGGTAGGATTGAGGGGCACCGTGTGTTTCTATCCATTGGTGCTCATCAGGGGGCACTCCTTGTTGCGACAGCTGTCCACCTATCCAGTCGGTTTCCTCTGTCAAAATCACGCTCAACCCGTTGCGACAACATGCCAGTGCCGCGGCACATCCCCCCATACCCCCTCCAATGATAATCACATCTGCTTTGAGTTCACTTGCCTTGCCCTGCACGAGGGGAGTGTTTTTAGTGTTTATTGCCGGATAAGCAATTTCACCACCCGCGACAGTAGCACCACCCAACAATGCGCTGTAAGTCAAAAATTTTCGTCGATTCATCTGATCTGATTTTTTGTTGAGGGTTGCTTCGATTTGCACATTGTTTTTAAAATATTGAATACGTGTAAAAAATTGCTTGTGGTTTTCATAAGATGTATCTCTTCTTAGCCTGAATATTAACTTACCTGCAAATAAACGCGTTTAATTTTATTAAAACAAACATTAAAGTAGTGAACTTTATTATATATTACCCAATTGTGTATAGTTGATGCCATTTAAACGAAATGGTACATATAAAGGTGCAGTGATAACGGATAAAAGGAGGGTTAACTCAAAAAACGTTCCGCGGCAGCCAATGTTACCGGTTTTCCTACATCAACCACGCGAAATCGAGTAGGTACGTGAGACGAGAGGTTGATTTTGCTGCTAAACTTCACATAAAAGTCGATGATAGAGAATGTATCAGGATAGTCCTGCATAAGGTGAAAAATGGCCGGTTGCATGATATGAATGCCTGAGAAAGCCAATTTTTGATATTCTGATGGGTTGAAGTTGGGAATGGGCGACTTCACCTCGCCCGTTTTCTCGTTAATCCACCCCTGCAAACGATTGGATTCATCAAAAAGTAGGTAACGCGAAGTCTCCCGTACGCTACAAACCAGCGTGGCCGTGGAACTGGATCCTTGGTGGTGTTCCACGAGTTCTCGAAGATCAATATTTGAAAGAATATCCACGTTATGAATAAGAAACGGTTGGTTGTCATCAAAAAACCATGACGCCTTTTTGATGGCACCCCCGGTATCAAGCAACTTTTCCCGCTCATCAGAAAACTCAATTCGAATACCAAATCGATCGTTAGCCAACACGAAGTCGATAATCATATCGGCGAAGTGATGCACGTTGATAATGATTTCGTTAAAACCGCTCGCTTTCAGTTTTTCGATCGTGTGTTGCAATAGGGGTTTGCCAGATAACGGAACCAGTGCTTTCGGTATGGTATCTGTAAGAGGTTTCAACCGGGTTCCCATTCCCGCGGCAAAAATCATCGCTTTCATAGGGTTCTCTGTTTTTGGTTTACCATTTCATCGAGCGGCAGGTTTTTTATGGCTCACGTTTATGGCCTGAATTCTTGCTCCAAGTTTTGTTCCCGGTGTACGAGGGTGATTTTTATTCCGAACTTTTTGTGAAGATGCTCGGCTACTCTCTGTGCCGCGTATACCGAACGATGTTGGCCCCCCGTGCAACCGAAGGAGATCATAAGATCGGTAAAGTTCCGATCGACGTACCGTTGCACGTGGCGGTCGATCAGCGGGTAAATACTGTCTAAAAATTTCACCATTTCGCCACCTTCTTCTAAGAATTTTATCACGGGTTCATCCAACCCGTTCACGTTGCTATACCGTTCAAATTTACCGGGATTGTTGATTGCCCGACAATCGAACACGTACCCGCCGCCATTCCCTGACACGTCGTTCGGAATTCCCTTCTTGTACGAGAAGCTGAACACGCGAACCGCCAGTGCTTTTTTTCGTGAGTCGGCGAACTGTTTCAACTCCGTCATCTCAGTCAATATGCTGTGCAAGTAAGGGTAGTCGCCTATGCCTTCCTTCAAAAGGTCTCGCAGGTTATCTAGGGCAAAAGGGATGCTTTGAATAAAATGAGGCTTCTTCTCGAAATATCCGCGGAAGCCGTAAGCACCCAGTACTTGGAGTGTACGGAAAAGCACGAATAGGCGTAACTGTTTCAGAAAGCTGCCTTCGTCAACTTGCCGGTGTTTGCGAAGCGATGAAATATAGGTTTGAACAAGTTCGTCGCGTAGCTCTTCGGGGAAATTTGCTTTTGCCTGCCACAAGAACGAAGCCACGTCGTAATAGACGGGGCCTTTCCTTCCTCCTTGAAAATCGATAAAGTAGGGAGTAGTGCCATCCACCAGCATCACGTTGCGCGATTGAAAATCGCGGTACAGGAACGTATCCGGTTGATCTTGCAACAGGTTCTTGGCCAGCTTCTCGAAATCGTTCTCTAACAGATCTTCCCTGAAGTCCATGCCGGTGGTTTTCAGGAAATTGTATTTGAAATAATTCAGATCCCAGTGAACCGATCGTTTGTCGAACTCGGCCAGGGGATAGCAGGCATTAAAGTCGAGTCCCTTCGCTCCTTTCACCTGAAAATCGGCCAGCACGGCTATGGTTTCGTGCAGCAATTCCTTCTCGTCGTGACTGAATACCCCGGTAAGCCTTCCTCCCTTGATGGCATCAAACAGGATGGTGTCGCCCAGGTCCTGCTGGATATAAAACATCTCGTCGTCCGAAACAGCGAGGACTTCGGGGACATTTAATCCTGTCTTGTGAAAATGGCGTGAAAGTTCAATAAACGCCCGGTTCTCGTCGCGCGATTCGCCGTGAACACCAATCAACGAGAGGCCGCCGCTTTTAAGCCGGTAATACCTCCGGTTTGATCCTGATGAAGGCAATGC
>JAAYTC010000008.1 GCA_012518155.1 Bacteroidales bacterium
ATGATCAAGCGGAGCTTGTTGGTGCTGAAGTTGCTCTCGTACCAGAATTCGGGGGCGATGCTGGCGGCGGCGACTACCAGCTTGCCGGAGAGCATCGGCGAGACACGCAACTGGGATTACCGCTTTTGCTGGCTTCGAGACGCGTCCATGTCGATCGATACCCTGCTTTTCATGAGGCAACGCACCGCGGCCGAACGTTTTATCGGCTTCGTGAAGCGAATCCTGAAATCGTCACGCGACGAACCCATTCAAATTATGTATGGCATCCGGGGCGAGCGGGACCTGATCGAGGAGGTGCTTCCTCATTTGAGTGGTTATGAAAATTCAAGCCCCGTGCGGATTGGGAACGCCGCTTATTATCAGGAGCAAAACGATTCCATTGGGTACTTGTTGGACGTGATCTACAAGTACTACCTCTATTTCCCCGGCACGCTTGACGAGGTGGAAGAGATATGGGAGATTATAAAAAACCTGGTGCGGGCGGTGTTGGCCTCGTGGAGCAAACCGGACCGAAGCATCTGGGAGTACCGGACCAAGAAGATGCATTTCGTTTTTTCGAAAGTGATGAGCTGGGTAGCGGTGGATAGGGCGTCGTTGATTGCCGAGCTCTTGCATCGCGATTATTACGCCGAACAGTGGCGTCAACAGGCCGATATCATTAAAGCGGAGGTGCACGAGAAAGGGTGGAACGAGGAGCTCCAATGCTTTACTCAGGCGTACGAGAATACCGATTACGACTCGTCGTTGCTGTTGATGCACTTCTATGATTTTATCGAGGCTGATAACGAACGGTACGTGAAGACGGTGAAGGCGATAAAGGAGAATCTTTACCACGAAGGGTTGATGTATCGCTACAAGGCGGCGGACGATTTTGGCGTGCCTACTTCTTCTTTCACGATCTGCACTTTTTGGTTGATCGACGCGCTTTTCTCCATCGGGGAGAAGGAGGAGGCAAGGGAGATTTTTGAAAAGATGATCTCTTACTCGAATCACGTGGGATTGTACAGCGAGGATCTCGATTTCCAGAGCAAAAGGCAGCTGGGGAATTTTCCACAAGCATACTCCCACTTGGCCTTTATTAACACGGCGGTGCTTTTCTCGGAAGAGAAGCAGCTCTCGAAGTTTATCCGACCTTAAATAGCGACGCGTCTCCGCTCTCACCCGCGGGGTTGTTTCCGGTAATCTTCGCGAACGAGCCGGGGTAGTGCTCGTTGATATAATCGATCAACTTCTCGCGCACGGCCACTCGCAGTTCCCAGTTTTTGGAAGAGTCGACACTGCTCACCAGCACCCTGATCTCTTTGTACCACTCCTTGCTATCGGTCACTTGGATGTTCTGCACGCGTCCATCCCAATGAGGGTCGTCTTTTACAATCCGCGCGAGCTCCTCGCGTAGTGGGTCCAGTGGCAGGTCGTATGAAACATAAAGGAACACTGTACCCAGAATATCGGAATTGCTTCGTGTCCAGTTTTGGATGGGAGTATTCAGGAAATAATCGATGGGCACGATCAGCCGCCGCTCGTCCCATATCTTTACCACCGCGTAGGTGATGTTGATCTCTTCAATCCGGCCCCATTCTCCTTCGATCACTACCACGTCGTCGAGCCGTATGGGCTGTGTAAAGGCGATCTGGATGCCCGAGAAGACCTGACCGAAACTGCGTTGTGCCGCGAAACCAATGATAATCCCCGCTACACCGGCCGATGCAAGTAAGCTCACTCCTAACTGCCTGACCGATTCGATGGTCATCAGCGCGATTGCCACGAATATAAAGGCGATGGTGATGATGACAATTCGCTCGATCATACTCATCTGGGTGAGTCTTTTCCGGGCCTCCAGGTTATTGGGATTGGTGATATCGAACTGCTTCTGCCAGTAGTGGAAGAGGCCGCGCACCACCTGGATAAGCAGCCAGCCAATCGTGAGAATAAGCATGATGCGGCTGATTTTCTCGAACGTGGCAAAGGTGGTTTCGTCCTCTTTCAAGAACGAGCTGAAAAGATGCAGCAGTACCGCGAAAATAATCCAGATGCCGGGTACCCGGAATAGGCGGACGATAAAATCGTCGATCATGCTTTTGCTTTCACGTGCCTTTTTTCTCCACTTTCGAATAATGAAGTTAAAAATCGATACCAGCACGATAAACAAGGCTATAAATATTAGCGCGATAAAAAAATAACGCACCGAACTCCCGGAAAAAAACTGATCAATAAAATCCATGCTATTTACTATGTTGTGATTGATGTTTCGGGGCACCAATCGGGTCCTTAATCGTGTGATTTAGAAAAATGAAACCCGCTCTTCGATCGGGAAAAGCGGGTTCTTTAAATTATTGTATGAGGTTAGTCAAGAAAGGGATAACGGACGACTGCAGGGGTATACGATACTTGGCCGCGGGGGAAAAGTTACCCACTTTAATGCTGATGCCGTCGGGTGGCAACACGCGGAACATATCCTCGTCGGTGGTGTCGTCGCCAATAGCCAGCACGAAATCATAATCGGCCTGCTCCAGCCTTCGTAGCACTTCGCTTCCCTTGTTGAAATCGGGCGGCTTGATCTCCACGATCTTGTTGCCCGGCACGATCTGCAGGTTGAGCCTGCGACAAGGGCCTATCAGCGCGTTCACGAGTTGTTGGGCACGCAACTCGGCCAACCACACGTCCACGTTTCGATAGTGCCATACCAGCGAAGCGTTCTTCTGCTCCATGCTCGATCGAGGAGTTTTGTCGATGGTGTGCTCGATGATGTCGATGATTTCATCGTCCCATACCATTTCCTCCTGCAAGTTTTTATGCCACTTGCCGTTTTCTTTATAAAACATCCCATGCTCGGCGGCGAAATCGAGGTCCATCCCCTTGAACCATTTGTCGAGTACCTGGTGGTTCCGGCCGCTGTTAATGACCACTTTATTTTTCTCGTCAGACGAAATCTCCTTGATCAGGTCCAGCAAGCGTCGCGAGGGGACGGCATCTTCCGGCCTTTTCACGAACGGGGCCAGCGTACCGTCGTAATCCAGAAGAATTAACCGGGCAGAAGCCTCGTCGTACGCGCTTTTAATCTGGTTAAGCTGCCTTCGTCCCACGATCTTTTGCAAGATCTCCTGATTTTGTGCTTTAATGGATTGCAGCTCTTTCACGAAATCGTTTGCCCACTTCTGTACCGTTTGCGTGGAGATGCGCTTCTGCATCGATTGCAGCCGCTGCTTTTTTTCTGCTTCGGGCATATGGAGAGCTGCTAAAATGGAGCTTTCAATTTGGTCCGTATCGTTTGGGTTGATGATGATGGCCTCGGGCAACTCGATAGCGGCTCCTGCCATTTCACTGAGGATGAGTACCCCCGGTTTATCATGTTTGGTGGCCAAGTACTCTTTCGCCACCAGGTTCATACCATCCCTCAAGGGGGTCACCAGAGCGATATCAGCTATGTCGTACATAGCGATCAGTTCTTCGAACGAGAAGCCGCGATAGAAATAGTAAATAGGTGTCCAGCCCAACATGGAGTATTTCCCGTTAATCTCTCCGATTGACTGATCGATTTTCGTTTTAAGGTCGGCGTACATATCCACGTTATCGCGAGAAGGAACCACGATCATCGCGAGCGATACTTTTTCGTGGTATTCCGAGTGGTTGTCCAAAAACTGGGCATATCCCTCCAGCCTGTGAAGAATGCCTTTACTGTAGTCGAGCCTGTCCACTGAAAGGATCACGGTCTTATTC
>JAAYTC010000070.1 GCA_012518155.1 Bacteroidales bacterium
ATTAAATCTACAAAGACAGATGTTCATATTCGGTGTTGAGTGTGCCATCAAAGTTAGTCACACCCTAAGTTCAACTTAGAAGTGCAATATCCACGTATCTTATTCCATGTGGAATAACTCTTGTAATGGAATTGATACCGGTGATTTGTCATCATTAACTTCCATGATATCTGCCATGTAGTCCCACCATTTTTGTATGATCGGGTTTGTGCCTATCTCTTGAGATGACTGCTCACCCTCGATTTTTTGTACTGCAAAGAGAATATTCGTTTCTCTATCCCAGAATATAGAATAATCATTCACGCCGGTTTTTAACAATAGTTGTTTCAATTCTGGCCAGATAGCGGAATGCCTCTTTTCGTACTCTTCTTCAAATCCCGGCTTTAAAAACATCTTAAAAGCTATTCGTTTCATCGTTTATTAATTTAGAGATGTAGATAATCTGTAAACTTCAAGTATCACTGGATCGGGCCATGGTTTCGGATAAGGTTTGTCACGGTTTGAAGGTAGCGTTTCGTAACGAATTATATATTCCTCACCGGTTTTTGATTCCCAGGAATCTCTTACTACGCGTGCGCTCATGTTGGGAAATGTGGATCGTACAGTTTGAATCTCAATAGGCCACTGAATTGGGGCTTCAATACTAATTGGTTTCAAAGTTACTTCTGATAAAATAAATGAGGAGGAACCCTTTCCTGGGTATGTAAAAAGCTGTCTTAATTTCCCATCTGAATATTTAGCCCGGCCTATCCGCAGTTCACTCACTAGCGAACCACGGCCTTCAAAATACCATCTATAATCCCAATTTGTAGTTTGATAAATCTTCCACTCGCCATTTTCGAGTCTAGCATTGTAAAATTGAGTAGGTGAAGTGGAATCCGAGCAATCTTCGAATTTATGATAGGATAGTATTACACGGTTTTGTGAATCGAATCCAATTTGGCCGTTCCCGTTAATCATACCACATTTTATCGGAACAGGATCAACAATCACATCGGGCGTGTTTAATTTAATGGGTAAGGTAAGTGGAGTTTCATTCGCGGTGAACCAATTAATCATATCGGGGCTTTTCGCGTAACTAAGATCGTGGTTAGTTTCAGCATCGGGTGTGTCTCGCCATATCCATGACATATGGAACCAACCGTCGGGTCCTTTAACGGGTCCAACGCTGTATCCATTCATCAATCCTTCACCATCTATCAGAGGTCGTTCTAATAAACGTTGCCATTTTTTTGTTTCTGTATTAAAGAGATTATAGAAATTTTTCCCATTTCCACTTCCTCCATCTCTATAGGTAAAGATCAGTTCATCTTTTGGGCCCAAGAAAAATTTAGGATAGGTGACTCTTTTTTCATTTTTTCCAATCATCGATAACTCCTGTTCTAAAGTTGTTACATCATAAGGGAGGGAAGTACGAAAATAAATTAAAGGTACGCCGTGCATATTACCGCTCACGTGAAGGTACCCTTCTTTATCCAAAGCCATGGTTATGTAATTATGAGAGTCCCATCCGATGAAGGAATCCAATTTTTTGAATGTCCAATCTTTTGAATCAAGCAAGCGTTGTGCAACTGTCATCTGTCTATTTTCATCATAATAAGCAATAAACTGATGATTTTCGTGAGTCAACAGTGAATATCCTACCTGAGTGCCTGGCCAAATGCGTTCAACCGGTATTTTCTCTAAAATTTCATACGTGCCGATTACTGGTTCAGAGATACGAAGTGATTTTTTGGAGATTTTGCAAGAAAATAGAAGTCCAATTCCAATTATGACGATGAATGTCAATAAAATGAATGTTTTTACACCTGTTTTTTGCATTGCTTATTACACCGTTTAACTGCTTATCAGTAATCGTGTTCCTTCAAGAAAACTTGGTTACCCACAAGGTTCAGGATGTAAAATTACAGTGCTGTTCAACTGTGCGAAGCTATCTATACCGGTCGTATTTTTTTTCGATGAACACATCCTTTACCGCTTCCAAGTATTCGAAACCATGGAGCATATCCGGTAATAAGTAACTACCTTCTACCCACTCATTCCAGGCGTTAATCGTGATCAATTTTGGCTGTTCCGGATGTCTGTCGGCGTACTCTTTTGCTTTCGAAAGCAACGCGGCAAAGCTTGTAGGAGTATTGTGTTGGTGGACTGTATTCTTTATACCTTTTGCAGGAAACCGTGGAGTATCATCCCATCCCACAGAAACGCACGGAAAAACCGGGACATCCACTATATCATTCATCTGTTCCCGTATTTTAATCGAATTCGCTCCGTAAACAAGATAGTCTTCAGCCATTCCTCCCATGTTGTACATTCCCACACTGTTAAATCCCATTACCTCCACATCTTTTCGAAATTTATTAGCTCTCTCCTCCGACATGATTGACCCGCCCCCTTGATTCCACTGGATGTGAAGCCCCGGGAACCCGGCTTTTTTCACTTCTTCACGAAAGTAATCGAGCGCCTTACGGGTCTCTTCTGCACTACCACCAAAGCTTTCCATGAGTTTATCAATACTGAAAACTGAGAAGAGTGGTTCCCCATTAATTTTAAAATAGTTGGGTTGTTTAAAATACTGGTTGATTACCCGGTCAACAATGATTTTGTAATTTTCCCAATCTACTTTGGCATCCCAAAGGATGGAGTCGTCGTCCCCATATCGATGATAATTCCAATAGTTATGTTTTACATCGTGGTTGGCCCACATGATGTAGAACTGCATTTTATGGTTGTTTTTTGCCTTTAGAAAGCCATCGTTTAGCGCACTTTCCAAGTAGGGGCCTTCTTCATACCAGTACCAGTCGTAAATGAAAACATTTACACCATGGTCAACAGCTACATCAATCCAGCGTTCTATAACCTCCGGATCATTGTCCAGCTCATATCCCCACAGTGGTTGGCGAGGCTGGTAATGGCCATCGTACCTTGGATTTCCTTTCTTTATCACTTCCCATTCACCGGTTCCTTCCGGCCATAGCTTTTCTCTTCCTAACGGGTCATCGTGACAGGAAGGCCATATATACGCGGCCACATAATATTCATCGTTGGATGTTACTGCCTCTTTCCCTGTCTCACTAGTCTCGCTGCACGATAAAAAAGCCAGCAAACCTCCGGCAATTATCATTAAAATTTTGCTCTTTTTCATTTTTAGTGTTTTATTAATTAAGTTCGTTGCTTGGCTGTATCTGATAATTAATGGATGGTCTGCAATATTCCCGATATCAGGTTAAAGCTTGTATCGCCTGACGCTTGTTCCCACGGGGTAGTATCTTCAACCGTGTATCGTTCCGTTAGGAGGTCTGCTGCCTGCCGTGTATCACCATTATAAACCGCTGTAGCCCACTGTCCTATTTTAGAACCAGATTGATTATTCAACCAGTTGTCCGCCAGCAAATCCGCTTGCCCCGTGTCGCCCAACTTTTTCAAGGCGATCGCGACCAGTAACTCGTTAGAAACCGACTTCCTGCCAAAGACCCCCTTTTCAGTTACTTTTCGAAAATAGGAGGCGGCATCTGCTTTTTTCCCCTGTCTCTCTAAAATAACCCCCATCAGGAAATCTTCCAGCCGCTCGTCAACATCCTCGTCATACGGTTTTCCCACGCCCAGATTTTCAATCCAAACTTTAGAGTCTTCCACGGAGCGAATAGCTCGTGCATATCTTTTCTGCTTGAGCAGGTTGGCCGCCCGGTATAGATAGGATTCCCGGTAAATAGCCCTTCCCTCGTAAGCCCCTTCATTCGGTAGCACGGTCGTTTGCTTTAGCAAGGCGATGCTCTCGCTATACTTGCCATTCAATTGCAGGGCTTTGGCATATTTCAACCCGATCATGTAATTATCCGAGAACCGGTCCGCATAGCGCTTGCCGGCCTGCATGGCCAAAACAACATCGTTCGACCGCAAATAGTGGTTGATAAGTGAAAATCCTACCCGCCATGTAGGGTCGATTTTTTCGGCCTTCAGTAAATCCGACAACGACTCTTTTCCTTTTTTCAATAATGCCCGGCTTTGATAGTAAGGTGCAAATGGTACATCGTCGTGTTTATCGAGCAGTGCCATTGCTTTTTCCTTATCGCCCAAGTGCCAGTAGAGGATTGCCGTGTAATAATCTGTTTTCCACGAGTCCGAAACAGATAGGGCGTATCGTAACGGTTTAAGTGTTTCCGGGCGGAAAGGGAATACACCTTCAGGAGAAGCGGCTATCGCTCTATCCACCGTTTTTACCCCTTCTTCCTCCTCGCCTTTCAAGTGATGTATATAGGCACTCCAGTAGAGCGCGACGGGGCTGCTTTTGGCGAACGACAATAATTGTAACGCCTCATCCCACAAGCCCACCGAATAATACCACAGTGCTATCTCGATATACGTCTCCCAATATAGCTCGCCGCGAATCAAGGAGCTAAACCCTTCCAGGTCTCCCGATAACAGGGCTATTTCATAACGGGCCGGGTGGTTTAACGGCATCTCTTCCAGTATTTTCTCTCCAAAGCATCTCGCGTCTTCCTGTTGGTTCGAATAACGGAGGGCGATTAACCGGGCTAAAATGGCGTCCGGGTTACGAGGATTTGACTCCAACGCGAGCGACGCGTAATGGAGTGATTTCTTCCAATCTTTCTCTTTCAGGAAGCATTTGGCCAGCATGCCATACGCCGCGCCACGGTAGGCGGGCGAGTAGGAAGCCACGGAGAAACCGTCTTTTGCATCTGCCGGCCTCGATTCATAATTAATTAGGCCATAGATATAATTGGCTTCTCCATTATAAGCGTCCAGGCTCAACGCCGTCTTGGCGTATTCCAACGCTTTCTCGTGGCGCCCTGTCCTGTAACAGATAGCGGCCATCTTATTCAACGCCGGCAGGTAGTACTTATCTTTCTCCAGGCATTGGAGGAACGACTCTTCTGCCCGGCGAAGATGTTTTTGATTCATCCACTGCTCCCCTTTCACGTGAAGGCCGTAAACTCCCTTCCAATCGAAATCATCGGCCAATTTATTCGGACGATTCAAGTTCTCATGCTCCGGTGATTCGTGCCAAACCAGTTCTCTATCCCCAATTTCGATGGTCAGGGGCGCGTCGCTGGTTAATGGGAACTCTTTTTTCCATGTTTCGAGTACATGTAACCGGAGCGGCTCATTAAATAAAACCTTCTCCTCGTCTTTAACCACAAGCATCGTTCGCATCTCTTGTAAAGGAGAGAAAGAGACGATCAGTTTGTCGCCCTCTCTAATCGCGTGAAGGGTTCCGATGGGACTCGCCTTTGAAATGCCCCCCGTTTCTTTCGTTGGAAACCAGTACTCCACCCAGACATCGGCCGCCCCCGGCACGAACGAAAAGTGTTTGTACGGGGTGTAAGCACTGCTTGTCGAGGGTTGGTTGTACATGCGTCCCGACTGGAGCTCCACGTATTGGCCGTCCCTGTCCGTCAACAGGTCTTCCCAGATACTGCCGGAGCGAGATAATCCCCAGAGAAATATCTTCATTCCCAGCTTCTCATCATACGCTGAATGATGAACCGACCCGAAGTCATCATCATGCCAGTAGGCACCGTAGAAATCGTTGTATTTCCCCAGCACGTGGTATGATTTACTCCCCCCGAAGTTATTCTTCTCGTACCACGATATTTCACGTCCCTGTTCATCGATGGGAAAGGGAAAAGCCCCTCCTCCATGACTAATTTGATACTGTCCCGGGTAACAGAACTCAAGGTTCCCGGCCGCCTTGTAACCGGCATTCATCCATTGGTAATAGGGTTGTTCCAGCGAGGAGGTGTTCATCCAGGTGGTGCGTGTCGTGAAAAAGGCTTTGTCACTGGGAAGATTGATTTCTACCTGCCACGTTGTCCGCGTCATTAGCTCTAAGGAACTTATAAAACAGCTCACGCTGCCGTCGTCATTCTCACGGGTAACATAGTCTACCGGGGTGGCCGTCGATGGAACATGCCCGATGATCCCGAAATTAAACTCGATCCCACCTGACGTCCAGGCTCCCCGCATGGCAATATCCCGGAATTTAACGGCATGATTATAGTAAATAAACTCCTTTCCGGTCGACTTTTCAACCGCTCCCCACACTTTACCTCCAATCTCGGGAAAGATCGTCACCTTTATGTAATCGTTCTCCATTTCTACCGCGTTCCATTCCTTGGGAATCGACTTTTCGCTGTACCCGTCAAACCGGAAATAGGGATAATAAGCATTCTCAGGTTTCGCTACCGGATCCGGGTCAGAGAACATGTACGTGGGCATGACTAGTTTTACTTCGTTTACCGAAGCTTTGCCGCTATTCCCCGTCTGTTGCATGTTCTCCTGGCCGGCAAACATGGAGCTGCTTATCACGTACAATAACACTAATAAAAATAATCTTCTTTTCATACGAATATGATTCTTTTTGCTCTTGCAGTCAGCTAGACCATTTGTTGCATTACTTTTTTCACTTACTGTTCGGTTTAATTTTCCCAAAGTGGCAGGAAGGGATAGTCGGATTGTAATGAATTTTATTAATAAGTATGCTCTTTGCGAAGTTGAACGGAACGTAAATGTAATGATGTTACCTCACAACCTTAACCTCTTTCGGTGCTTTTATCTCACTTTCTATCGTTCCATCTTCCTGCCTGGTGTGTTTCACGTAGATTTCACCATATGGGGTGGGAAATGTACCTTCTGCAAATTTTAAATTACCCAGATTGGGGCGTATTCGAACGGTTTTTAGTCCCGGCTCCATGACCTGAATTCCTAACACGTGCTCGCTTAACCAAGCTGTTGGACCGGATGCCCACCCGTGGCAAAGACTAGCGCGTAGTCCAATATAACAGTGATCACCGCCATCGGCATGGATATTGAAACGAGAAGGGTCGGGAAGTTCGTCGATGGGCACTGCATTTAGTCTCTCCTTGTAATTAAAGTTCTCCCAAAACGTGGTTGCCCCCAAATCGAGCATGGCTCCCCAATAGTCCGATATAATATCCATTGCTTCTTGATATTTGCCGGCTTTTGCTAAAGTTTCTAACATGTAATAGCCGTAAAAGGTCGCGAAATCGTTGGCTCCACCATCAATGATAACCTTCGCGGCCTCTTTGGCGGGTATAATATCGGCTAAGGAGAGCAGGGCTGCCGCTTGTTTGCTGTTGTGCGTGGAGGGGGTATGTTTGCCCAAGGAGCGAAGGGCTTCGTTGCATTTTACTCTTAGTTGTACGTCGTTGGTCCAATGGGCAATATCTCTCCCGGCCTCAAAGGTCATTACCATTAATGACTGAAGCCCGGAGTGTATCACATCCGGATTTTCCGAGGTAGGCCAATCCAGAAAACGCCCGCCATCTAGCTCCTCTTCGCCCGCGGGGTTTATGTTCGTGATCACTTGATCGATCAGGG
>JAAYTC010000009.1 GCA_012518155.1 Bacteroidales bacterium
ACACTGCCCATTAACGCGGTGACAGCCCTTTTCGGCGCTCCCATGATCGTCTGGATCGTGTTGAAAAGGAAGCGACTTTAACTCTTTGGCACCGTTTTTGCACTTAACCACATGAAAGTGCCACATGCAACTTTTAAACACTATAATTTGTTGTTTTTTTATGAGATATAAAATAATGGATTATATTTGTATATATAAACATTTTAGTCACAATTAGAGTAAAGGAAAGGCAATAGAATGGACAATAACTTTTCACAGCGAGTCAGGGACATCATGGCCTACAGCCGTGAAGAAGCCGGACGACTCCAAAATAACTATATAGGGCCGGAACACCTCATGTTGGGCATCCTCCGCGACGGAGAGGGGATGGCCGTGCAGGTACTCCAGGATTTCGATATCGATCTGAATTCACTCAAAGAGTATATCGATTCTCACGTGCGTACCATTCAGGAGCCATACGATGGCACCAACGAAGTGGTCATCAACAAGAACACGGAGAAAGCACTCAAAATGAGCATCCTGGAAGCGAGGCTCACGAAAAGCAAGGAGACCGACGCGGAGCATGTTCTACTCGCCCTGTTAAAGGAAAAAAACACGCTTATCCACGATATACTCGTGCAATTTCAACTCGATTACTCGAGCGCGTTTCTCTATATCAAGAGCATTATCGACAACCAAAGCCAAGAAGTGGAAGGCGAAGCAGAGGATACCCTCCGCGCGGGAGCCGATTTCACGGAGGATGACGATGATATGAGCGGCAAATCGTTCAACCCCGGGGGTGGACAAGGCAATCCTTCACAGGCGAAGGCTGCCGGGTCGGACACTCCCGTGTTGGATAATTTCGGGACCGATATCACGCGTGCCGCGCTTGAAAACCGCTTAGACCCGGTGGTGGGGCGCGATAAGGAGATCGAACGTATCGCGCAAATATTGAGCCGCCGGAAGAAAAACAACCCGGTATTGATCGGGGACCCCGGGGTGGGTAAATCGGCCATCGTGGATGGACTGGCACTTCGGATTAACCAGAAAAAGGTGTCCCGCGCGTTGTTCGATAAGCGGGTGATCGCGCTCGATATGGCATCGATCGTGGCAGGTACCAAGTACCGCGGCCAGTTCGAGGAACGCATCAAGGCTATCTTGAACGAGCTTTCGAAAAACCCGAACATCATTCTGTTTATCGATGAGATACATACCATCGTGGGCGCGGGCGGTGCGGCGGGCTCTTTGGACGCGGCCAACATGCTGAAGCCGGCACTGGCGAGGGGCGAGATACAGTGTATCGGTGCCACCACGCTGGACGAGTACCGAAAGAATATCGAGAAAGATGGGGCGCTGGAACGCCGTTTCCAGAAAGTGATCGTGGATCCTACCACGCCCGAAGAGACGTTACAGATCCTCCGCAACATCAAGGAGCGGTACGAGGAGCACCACAACGTGCGCTATACCGACGAAGCGTTGGACGCGTGCGTGAAACTGACCGACCGGTACGTGTCGGACCGTACCTTCCCCGACAAGGCGATTGACGCGCTGGACGAGGCGGGTGCCCGGGTTCATATCTCCAATATCGTGATTCCGGAAACCATCGAGCAACTCGAAGAGGAACTCAAGGTGGTGGAACAGCAGAAGACCGACGCGGTAAAGGCTCAGAAGTATGAACTGGCTGCCAGCTTCCGGGATAAGCAGCGGCAACTGCTGCTCGCGCTGGAAGCGGAAGAGGAGCGTTGGCAAAAAGAGATAAAAGAGAAGCCGGAGATGGTGGACGAAGAGAAAATTGCCGAGGTAGTGGCCATGATATCGGGGGTTCCCGTGCAACGGATCGCGCAGGCCGAAGGGCAGCGACTCCTGGAAATGAAGGAGCTGCTCCAAAGCAAGGTGATTGGACAAGACGAGGCGGTGGAGAAGATCGTGAAAGCGATCCAACGGAACCGCGTGGGACTCAAGGATCCCAACAAGCCCATCGGCACGTTTATGTTCCTGGGGCCGACCGGCGTGGGGAAAACGCACTTGGCCAAGAAACTGGCTGAATTCCTTTTCGACTCGGCGGAAAACTTGATTCGCATCGACATGAGCGAATACATGGAAAAATTCAACGTGTCGCGCCTGGTAGGAGCACCTCCCGGGTACGTGGGCTACGAAGAGGGGGGGCAACTCACCGAGAAAGTACGTAGGCGCCCCTACTCGGTGGTGCTCTTAGACGAGATCGAGAAAGCGCACCCCGACGTCTTCAATATCCTCCTCCAGATACTGGACGAGGGGCACGTGACGGACAGCTTGGGCCGGAAGATCGATTTCAAGAACACCATCCTGATCATGACTTCCAACATCGGTACGCGCCAGTTGAAGGACTTTGGCCGCGGCATCGGGTTCAACACCAACAGCGATGTGAGCGACGTGGAGTATTCCCGCGGCATCATCCAGAAAGCGTTGAACAGAGCGTTCGCTCCCGAGTTCCTGAACCGGGTAGACGACCTGGTGATGTTCGACCAGCTGAGCAGGGAGTCCATTTACAAGATCATCGACCTGGAACTGGTAGGCCTCTACAAGCGTATTGGCGACCTGGGTTACAAGGTAACACTTACCGAATCGGCCAAGGAGTTCATTGCCAACAAGGGCTACGACGTGCAATTTGGTGCTCGTCCGCTGAAGCGCGCGCTCCAGAAATACGTGGAGGACGAGATGGCCGAGATGATTCTTCGCACCGGCATGAAAGAGGGAGACACGGTGCTCGTGGACTTCGATAGCGAGAATCAAAAAGTAGTAATGGAAAAGGTAGAGGAGAAAGAGAAGGTAGTGGAATAATCACGCCTTGGGTGACATACTCACTCATCTCAATAACCAACTTACATAATTTAGACCCCAAAAGTTTTCGTATAACTTTTGGGGTCTATTTCAGTACCGTCTCGTACACGATATCACGTGCAGGACGGTTTTTTTATCCCAGACATTTTAATTCCAACCGGGGTTTAATTTTAATTCCAACCGGGGTTTTGGTTCCCTTCCAGAAGAGGGTTCGCCTGCATGTCGCTCAACGGGATGGGCCATAGCAACGCGTACTCCGGGATGGCTCCCACTCGGACGGAACCCTCCGGTTTATTTTGAATAGCGGCAGAAGCAAGGGGCACCCAGCTAAGGCGGCCCGACTGCATCCCATCCGCTTCGGGATAGAGGCGCGTACGACGGATATCGTCCCATACCTTGAACTCCAACGGAAGCTCGTGGAACCTTTCGGTGAGTATCGACTGTATCAAGGCATCGCCCGAGGCCGTTTCATTTGCCAAACCGGCACGTCGGCGCACTTGGTTCAAGTACTCCCTCGCCTGCGGCTCATTTCCCGTCCGGGCGAGTCCCTCCGCGGCGATCAG
>JAAYTC010000010.1 GCA_012518155.1 Bacteroidales bacterium
AATATCCATTGCTTCTTGATATTTGCCGGCTTTTGCTAAAGTTTCTAACATGTAATAGCCGTAAAAGGTCGCGAAATCGTTGGCTCCACCATCAATGATAACCTTCGCGGCCTCTTTAGCGGGTATAATATCGGCTAAAGAGAGTAGGGCGGCCGCTTGTTTGTTGTTGTGCGTGGAGGGGGTATGTTTGCCCAATGAGCGAAGGGCTTCGTTGCATTTCACTCTCAGTTGTACGTTGTTAATCCAATGGGCAATATCTCTCCCGGCCTCAAAGGTCATTACCATTAACGACTGAAGACCGGCGTGTATCACATCCGGATTTTCGGAGGTAGGCCAATCCAGAAAACGTCCGCCATCTAGTTCCTCTTTGCCCGCGGGGTTTATGTTCGTGATCACTTGATCGATCAGGGTAGATAGATAGGATTGTTGCTCTTTCAGGTAACTTAGGTCGCCATGGTACATGAAGAAATCACGATGAGTAATAATCCACCAGAGCGAGTAGGAAGAGATTCCATTCATCCAACCGGGTAGGGGAGTGGTGTCTCTTCCAAAATCGAGGCTTTTCCTCACCACTTCGGTATCGCCAAACACCGTGTTTATTGCCATGACCTCGGGATGAACGTCGCCAAGCCATACCAATCGATCCCTTTTGATTCCATCCCATAAATACTCCTGCATGTTCAGGTGAACAGTATATGCCCCGGTATTCCATATCTCGTTCAGACGTTCATTGTCGGAGTGAAACGATCCCAAGTACGGTATATCTCTATAACGCAAAATGGCTCGAATCGAGCGGATGGGTAACTCCACTTCCTTGTCCAGGACGTCGATTCGTGCAAATCGGAAACCAGAATTCCCGATCTCTACTGTTCCCAACCAAGGGATTTCGAGCGTGAAATCCCTTATCGCGTGGTCATTGGTGGCAGAACCCATGCCGGGTACAGTATTGTCGATACAGTCACTCATGGCTTCGGTAACCGATTCACCCAGGCGAACGCGAACTTTTACCGGTTTTTTTTCGCCCCGGATCGCCGCGGCGATCTCTATACCCCCGTAGAGTTCTTTCCCGAAATCGAGCAAAACCGAAGCTTGAGCTTCGTCGTCCGATCGCAGCACGCACATATCTCTACCGCTGGTAGTAAGCTGTCCGTCGAACTCGGTTAACAACACATCGGAATTCTTGACCCGGTTATTTAGCGTGTCCGACTGCCATACTATTCTCGCGGGTGTAATATACGCGCGGGTGATTTCATCCTTAACGAGACGATCCACGAATGCTCGCTCCGAAAGGAAAGCCTGCGCCGAAGCGTACCCCGGTAATAAGAAAAAGAACAGCACTGCAATTAGAGAGTGTCTCATTTTGCTATTTTTTTGGAGAAAGTTCTCCGTTTAGTTATTCAGTTTTACAGAAATCATTCAGTTTATAAAGCTTGACCACATTATCTCTCTATCACGAATGAATAGGCACCCGATCCTACATTCTCGATCACGGAGAAGTTCCCCACACGTTTGTATGTGACGGGTTGGCCATCCATGAGAATTGTTTGCCTTCTCGAGAAAAAGGGAAGGTGAACCTCAGCGGTAGTATTGGCAGGGATGTATACTTCAAGCCGGAACGATTCATTCGGCTGATTGGTAAAACTAACCGCTACATCGCCCCGGATGGTGGGATGTTTTATTTCGGCCGATTCCAGTGAACCGGGTTGCGGCTTGATTCGTATTTTTTCAAACCCGGGCGTCATCGGCTCGATTCCCATTAATTTACGGGGAATAAGGTTGGCGGGAGCGGCTCCCCACGCGTGATTCCAATCCTGGTTGGGTTTGTACTTGTTGTCCCATGCTTCTAGGCTGATGGTAGAACCTACCCGGATCATATTGTACCAGCTCCTTTCGCCTGTCGCGGTTAGCAATTGCAAACCATAGTCTGCATCTCCCGCGTTGTAGATGCCGTCGAGCAAAAACTGCGACCCGTACACGCTGCACGCCATCCCACGTGAACGAATAAATTGCATTACATCGTCCACCCGGTTTTCAGGTACCAGCCCGAAGGCAAGTGGAAACATGTTCGCGTGCAATGACGCGTGATCCGTCCCGATCCCATCGATATAGACCCCTCTTTTCTTGTCGAAGAGATGCGCGTTAAAAGCGCGCTTCAGCTTTTCAGCCCGTCCGCGATAAAATTCCTGATCGCTTGTTTTTCCCAGTACCTCCGCGATGCGTGACATCAACGTGAGAGATCTATAATGGAAAGCATTCACAACCGTGTTGATATCGGTAAATACAAAGCCATCGGTCTCGCCTCCCTCTTCCTTCTCCAACCCGAGAATACCGGTATGCGGCCAATCGACAATGTCGCGTAAATTGCCGTTAAAATGGATCGCTTGCAATACCTCAGGAGTCACTTTGCCCGTTCGAGTGCTGATAAATCCATGTTCATCGGAGAGGGCAGTCAAGCTTTTTGCTTTCAGGTCTTCGTAAAAATGCTCCATCGAAAGGGTGTTGCCGGTATACATGTAGTCTTCCCAAGCCATAAGGACTGATTGCAGAATCCACTCGGTAGGCCATGTAGGCTTATGGATAAGATACTCGTGGGTATAACGAGCCATGCTGTAATCGCGTGCAACGCCGTAATGTGCTAACTGGTTAATCAGAGCATCCGCTTCATAGGGGATTCGCTCCCGGTCACCGTCCACATACACACCCAAAAAGGAGGTGGCTTTAATGGAGTACTTACTCAACTCCCATACCTGGTTCAATACCGTGTCGGAACTGTGAAAATAGGAATCGAGTTCGTTAAAGGGATAAAAAGCAGTTTCTCTTACGATATCTTTTTCCTGTAAGGGATAGGCGTAATTTTCGATTTCGCAATACCGAAAAGGGGTGACTTCGCCAATGTATTGGGGCATGAGGACTGCTTGAGGACCGGTATTTCGCTTGTCGGGGCGTATAGCGATCACGTAGGTGTTTAATCCTTGTTGCGGTTTAACAGCGTAGCGCGAATATCGGATAGTGCCGCCCGGCTCGCGATCGATCCTACCCTCTTTTCTGGCTTCACCCAAATGAATAATTACACTGTCGGTACCGGTCTCGGAATAAAGATTGAGCCGCAATCTTCCAAAAGAAGCTTTCCCGAAATCGGCAAAATAAGTACCCCCGTTCAGTTGGTTGATCAGGACGGGATAGTCGTCCTGTTTTTGAATGGGATGCCTGTCCGTGAGGTAATCAACAAACGTATCCGCCGTTTTAAACGATGCCACCTCAGAAAATGCAGATTCCGTACCATGGTTATCCCATGCCTTCACTTTCCAGAAGTAGGTACTCCCCGGCTCAAGCTGTTTCCCATTATAGGGAATGTTTATAGACTGTGCACTGTTAACTTGGTCCGAATCCCATAAATCGGCGGTGCCTTCTGTTAATAATTCGCGATTTGACGCCACGAGGATGCGATAAGCCACCTGTTTCGTGTTGCTCGACTCGGAGTGCAACATCCATCCGAATACCGGGTTGGGAGACGATATTTCAGTGAATTGCCAATTTTCAGGATAGGAAACGGCTTTCTCCAATGGAGTATCCGTGGGGTATCCATTTAAAAATACCTGTTCGGTATTGGGTAATAAATTAACGGTAAGTCCGTGAATTATGGTCTGTTGCGCCTCGGATTTGCTAAAGCCGATCATTAGGCATATTATTAGTAAAGACAAGCTCTTTTGAATCATGTTCGTATGTTTTGTTTAGATCGTTTTCGAGTTATTTAGCAATAACTGTTACTTTATTTTGCTTAAAATGGAATGTTATAACTGTGATGTTTTTTATTTCTTATTTTATTCTTCCCAGGTTTCTGTATTCCAAGGGTGTATGCCCGACTCGCTTTTTGAAAAACGACAAGAAATACTCATAGGAACTGAAATTCAATTCGTACGATATCTCTTTTACAGAGTTGTTGGTTTCAGCCAATAGTTCCTTGGCTTTGCGTATTTTTAATTCCTGCATGTATTGGGCGGGGGCGTAACCGGTATACTCCTTGAAAGTTTTCCTGAATAGTGAATAACTAATCCCGAGATTGGCTGCAATGCCTTTGATATCAATATTCTTATGAATGTTTTCGATCATGATTACTTTCGCGCGTTCAATCTTTTGGGCGGACTCTTTGGACTCGAAATTTCTATTTTGAGCCAGGGATAAAATGGTACCCAAGATATTTACCACGATACCTGCCAGATATTGTTGAGCACCTGTCTTATCCTCTTTCGCGACTCGGATAGCGGTAGAAAAGAGATGTACTAAATCTTCGTTGACACCTACGTTAAGAATTTGATTGTCGGGGGTGATAAAGGCATTGGTCGCGATGTTATCGATTATTATTCCTTCAAAAC
>JAAYTC010000071.1 GCA_012518155.1 Bacteroidales bacterium
ATTCATTAGATCCCCTTGGTCTGACATCTGTTGGATGATGGGGAAGATGGGGCGCTGCTTAGTCCAAAATTCAATATCCAAGAAGATCATGGGGCTGGCGTAGCCATACGATTCGTAGTGGTTTTGTGCCAGATCTTGAAACACCTCCTGCATGGTGCCGGCACTGCCCGGTGTGAAGATCACTCCCCCTTTGGCAATCGCCAGTAATCCCTCCTCGCGCACGCTGTTCTCGAAATACTTAGCGATATGGGTGGCTAACGGGGTTGGCAGCTCGTGACCGTAATGCCACGTGGGTATCCCGAGGCTCTCGAACTCCGGGTCGGGGAACCGATCCATCATATCAAAAGCCGTGGCCAACCACTTGGGGTGAGAATAGACCGGTGCCTCCTTTAAAATCTCTATCGCCTCCAGCATCTCCTCATCGGTTCGTCCTGCCATCCAAGCCCCCGCGTGGGTAGCCTCCATGGCACCCGGCCCCCCACCCGATAGCATAAGATATCCCTCCTCGGTGAGCATCTTCGAGAGCCTTGCCACCTGCAGATACATCTCGTCGGTTCGTTTCACCCGATGCCCTCCCATGATGGCCACCAGTTTCTTTTCATCGTATCGTTTGATGTAATCGTGCAGCGAGTCGGTAATGGAATGATCGTGCAATCGCTGTGCCAACGTATCCTTGATAGAGAGCCTCTCTAGCGATTGTTGGTAATACTCGTACACCACATGGTCGAGCGTCCTTAAATAGGTCTCCGGACGCGACGGGTCGAAATCGTTATAAAGCGAGTACTTGTTGTACAGACTGCTTGGGTAGGAATTGAACGGGACATCCAAAACCGGAAAGACAAAGTTATCCGGCAACAAGTGGTGCAGGAGGTTGTCCGACAGGGTGCACCCCAGGAAGAGTGATTTGGAAAAGCGGGTCGCGAGCACCTCTTGCTCTATCTCACGGAGGTCGAGCGACTGCACGGCGATCTCTTCCACGAGATCGCGTTGAATGTATTCGGCCAATCCCGAAAGGGTATTAAATTGCTGCATAGAAAGATATTTTTTGAATTGAAAACAGTATTATAAATTCAAGTTTCGCGTACATCAAATATTACGATTACAGCTAAAAATGAGGCCTATAAATATTTTATGGGGCACCCGTTAGATGAAACAGGCGTAATCTGATAAGTTGTTTGAATATTCGCGTTAAGTTAGATGAGCAAAGTCAAGCTTGCTTGAGTTATGCCATAACGAGCGAATATCTAACTTTAGTGAACGAAGCGAGTTATTTATCAGATAGCCTGTAAATCTACAACGGGTCATAAAACATTGTCAGCCGAATTATTTCGATAAGTGAACACAGAGATAAAACTTGTTTTAGCTATGTTGAGCGTAGAAATAATCTAACTTCAGTGAGATTTAGCTGTAGTTGTAGTGCATACGAAACTTGAGTTACTATGTTTCAAACGTTAACGCTTTCTTGGCCCAAAAGGTTTGCACCACCCCCCTCACCAGCAGGTAGAGAATGAAAGAGAACCAGAGGCCGTTGTTGCCCCATACGGGAGTCAGCGCGAAATAGCTGGCAAAGAAGAGCAGCGACGAGAAGATCATCGCGTTTCGCATCTCTTTGGAGGCCGTGGCCCCTATAAATATACCGTCCCACAAGAACGCGGCGAACCCGGTTAGCGGGATCAACAACGTCCAGAACATATACTCCTTGGTCTGCTCGATGATGGAGATATCGTTCGTCATAATCCGCAAGATGAGATCGGGAAAGATCGCGTAGATTGCCATCGCGGCAAGACTCACCATCAGTCCCCAGAAGAAAATCCGCCGGATCATCCATTGCAAGTACTCCCTATTCTTGGCCCCGTAGAATCGTCCGGTGAGGGCTTCGCCCGCGTAAGCGAATCCATCCATGAAATAAGAGAACAGCATGAAAAACTGCATCAGCAACGCGTTCACTGCCAAGATGGTTTCGCCCATGCCCGATGAGGCGAAGGTAAAGAACGAGGTGACCAAGGTGATGAGGAACGTGCGAACAAATATATCGCTGTTTACCCGGAAGAGCTTTCGCATCGAGAGCTTGTCCCAGATGGTTTCTTTACGTATGTACTTTATCAGGCGGCGGTAATATTTCCACCAGAAACCGGCGGAGACGCCCAGTGAGATGAGCTGCGACAGGACGGTTCCAAGGGCGAGCCCATCAATTTGCATCCCGAAGCCAAACACGAACAGGGTGCTGAGCACGATATTAAGCACGTTGTTTAGAATGGCGATCACCATGGGGATTCGGGCGTTCTGCATGCCAATGAACCAGCCTTGGAACGCGTACATGCCCAGCACCGCGGGAGCACCCCATACGACGATACGGAAATAGGTTTGCACGTGCCGGATGGATTCGGGACCCGACCGCACGAGACTGAACGCGAGCTCACCGATAGGATATTGAAGGAGAACGATCAGGCCCCCCCCGCCCAGGCCAATGGCAAGCGCACGGATGAACACGTTCATCACTTCAGGTAGGTCGCGGGCACCGTACGCCTGGGAAGCAAAACCACTGGAACTCATCCTAAGGAAACCAAAATTCCAGTAGATCATGTTAAAAATGCTCGCACCCAGTGCAATGGCACCAATGAATACTGCGGAACCCAAGCGACCGGCAATCGCTATATCGATCATGCCTAACAAGGGAACCGTGATATTGGTTATGATATTGGGGAGGGCAAGTCTGAAAATTCTCCTGTCCATAGCCTATACGGCATCAAAAAATATGCCAAGAATGACGGAATGGTGATGAATGCGACCTGTAGCCCATTTGGGGAAAATAAACTGCTGACAATTCTTAACAAAATAATTGATTTTTGAGGGCTTCTGTTATGATTAATTCCACAAATTTCATAACTTTGTAAGCACTGGGCAATTAGTGGATTTAAACAAACTATTTTATTTATCATATGGACAAAATTCAGGAACTCACCTCTAAACTGTACTCCGAAGGCGTAGAAAAAGGAAAAGGGGAAGCGGAAAGGATTATCTCGGATGCAAATAATCAGAAGAAAGTGCTTTTGGAAGAAGCAGAAGCGAAAGCGAAAGAGATTATTATCGCTGCCGAAAAAGAAGCCGCGGAGCTAAAGAGACATACGGAAGCCGAGTTGAAGCTGTACGCGACACAATCGTCCGAGGCCTTAAAATCAGAAATCACCAACCTGATAACCAATAAACTTGCCACGGAAAGCGTGAAATCGGCATTGGAGGATAAATCGTTTATCCAAAAACTGATCGTGGAGATGGTGCAAAACTGGGCAAAAACAGAGAACTTGACCATCGGAGTAGAGAATACGGAAGACCTGAAATCTTATTTACAATCGAACAGCAAAAAACTCCTCGATGAAGGACTAAAAATTGAGTCGGTCAACGACATCAAGACAGGTTTCACGGTGGCACCGGAAGATGGTTCGTACGTGGTTAAATTTGGAGAAGAAGAGTTCATAGAGTATTTCAAAGAGTTCCTTCGTCCACAAATACAAAAGCTGCTCTTTTAACCTGTTGCAGGAACCTACGGGCACCACTGCCCAGGTAACAATGGAGGAATAGTAGTTTTGATAAAATAGTAAATTAAGCGTATGCTCTTCAAAAACCAATATTATTATTTTGTAGCCGG
>JAAYTC010000072.1 GCA_012518155.1 Bacteroidales bacterium
AACTTATCTCATCCTGTCCAACGCGATGTAGCTGGAGATCACATCGTGCGCCGATTGGAGGTAGCTCTGCCGTGCGGCGTGCAGGGAGCGTTGTTCGTTGAGGAGCTCTTGCTGGAGGATGTGCCCTTTCTCGAATTGCACCTCGGCTGCACGAGTGTTTTGTTGGCTTAGCTCCAGGTTCTGTAGGCTGAGCCGATGGTTTTCACGGCGTACCTCAAGGAGCGACCGCTCGCTGAGGAGCTCTTTGGCATTCGCGTTGCGCAGATCGCGCAGGTTTTCCGATTCCACCTGACGTTGGAGACGCAGCCTCGATGTTTCGTTGGCGGTATGCAGCGATTGGGTGATGGGCATTTTCAGCGATATGCCCACGTAGCTATGCCCCCGCCAGAATTTGTCGTTGAACAGGTCGAATGAGCGGTTGTAGTGGTTGGATCCCAAGAAGCCGATGAACGCGAGGGTGGGGGCGTGTTTCAGTCGGGCCGATTTTATTCGGAGCTCCGAAAGCCCCACCATCTCCTGTTGCCTCAGTTCCTCCAAGGTGTTAGTGGAGGAGTTATCGGAGAACGAACGCTCCATTTTCTCGAGCAGCTCGGGCAGACTTTCCGCCAGGGTAAGGAGACGAATCGATTCCGGGGTAATCTCCTCGCCCATCCGATAGAGCAGTTCCGCCTTGCTATCGTTCGCTATCTTCTCTGCCATCAAGTAATTGGCAATCGATTCGTTGTAGGCCACCCGGGTTTCGTTTTTCTCGATCAGGGTAATTTTTTCCCGACGGTAAAGCGTGTCGGCCCGGTTAAAGAGGTGGCTGTAGTAGGCAGTGTCGCTTTCGAGCGATAGGAGCTGTTCCATGGCGATCACGCATTCGGCATAGGCCAGGGCGACGTTCGCTTGGGTTTCCTGTTCGGAGATCAGGGCGTCGTACTCCTGTATTTTCAGTTGCTGTTTTCTTTCATCGGTGGAAAAGACCTTTTCAGGATTAAAGAGATCGTAGTCGAGGTTCAGCCCTGCCGTGGCGTTCCACTCGGTGTTGAATTTCAAGTACATGGTCTCCTCTTCGCCGGCTTCGGGATTAAAGAGATGCGCCGGTACCGGGGTGGAAGGGATGATCAGGTTGCGCCGCACATCGCCCGACGCGTGTATGTTGGGAATATGGCGTAAACGGGCCTCTTTCAGTTGCAGACGGGCCTCTTGGACCTTCATCTGTTGTATCTTCTGCTCGGGGGCGTGTTCCAAGGCGCGGGCAACGGCTGCTTCCAGCGTTAGGAGTCGTTTTTGGGCGGCCGGAATGGATTTGGTGACCGGGGAGGATTGGGTGGCCGGAGCGAATTTCATGGCCGGAGGGGATTGGCTGCCCGGGGTGGATTGCGCGGTGTTTTCCTGCCCTGCGGCGAAGAGCGACAGGAGCAAGCAGGCACAGCCAAGGAGGGCCGGTTTGAAAGGATGCATGCATTTGAAGGAGTGCAAACGGCGCACTCGATTTATCGTGTTAAAGCATTGCGCTCGATCGGTGTGTTGGGTCGGATTTATTGAATTCATATGGAGAAATATTTTAACGGAAGACGGAAGAGGGTTCCACATTTTGTAGCTTACGGACGGAGAAAAAAGAGCTCCCCACCGAGATAAATAGGGTGGTCAACAAGAGGAACAACAGGAAGGGGGGTGTTAGGGAGATGATCAACCCCGCTTTGGACATCCCGATCTTGGTGATAATCAGCATCCCCAGTGAGATGCAGTAGCCGATGACCGCGTAGATGATCGATTGAGTGACGACCAACCGGGTGATGTAGCGGCCGGACGCGCCGATCGCCTTGAGGGTGCCGTAATCCTTGAGCCGATCGTACGTGGCCGAATACATCGTCAGCCCGATGATAAAGAAGCCGCTGATGATGCCGAAGATAATCAGTGTGGCGAAGCTCATTCCCATGTTGTTGGCGGTCATCACGTTCACGATGGAGGTGACGCCCAGCTTATCTGCTCGCCACGCCCTTAAATCGGGTGCCGTCTCGTTGATCCGCACGATCACGTTGTCAATTTTGACGGGGTCGTTCACAGTGACGATCACCCCGCTGATCATGTAGTCCGACACCCCGGAGTAGTAACGTGCCTTTGAAGTGGTGGTGTAGATGAGCGGCGTGGAGAATCCCCGCGCGCTTTTGGTGGTGATGCCCGCGGTAGCGGTTTTCCCGTTGATCTCGAAAGTGGTCCCCTGTTCGATGGGATAGCCGAGTGTCTTCCGATCATAGAAGTCGGTAGAGACCACCCTGGGGAACGCGAAATGGTGCATCGAGCCCTCCATGAGCAGGTCGCCCCTCGGACCCGCCGCCATCGCCGGGTAGTCACTTCCGATAATCAATGCCGGCGAATCGTTTCCGTCGGGGAACTTTAGCGACACGTTGGCGGCGACAAAACCGTGGGTGTTGTCCACTCCTTCCACGCTGCGCAACTGGTTCACCCAGCGGACGTCGAACGGGGAGAGCTGGTTGATGTTGGTGGTTTGCTTCTTGACCACGAAGACCTGGGCATGGGTGGGGTTCGAGTTTTGCACGATGCCCCGTATGAGATCCGACAGGTAGAAGAACATGCCCAGCTCCACGCCGATCAGGTAGATGCTGATGATGATGGCAGTGAGGATGCCCATGCTTTTCGATTTTTCGAACGAGACAAACTTGAACGCGGTGCGAAACATATCGAATCAGTTAAAGGTGACCATGCATTCCACTTTCGTGTCGATCAGGGGGATTGTCCCCGCGTTGCGGAGGGAGACCTCGATCTCTCGTACACGCCGATCCTCGAGGTCGTTCCCGCTATCGGAGAAGAGCGACTTCCGTTTCAGGTCGGGCGAGACCCGCAGCACCACCTCGTCCGTGGAAAAGAGGGAGTCGGCGATCAGGATGGAGCATTGCTGGCCGACCGCCAACCGGTCGGCGAACAGCTCGTCGATCTCCGCTACCACGATCAGCTCCCCTTCGGGCGATACCCGCGCGTAGGTCCCGTGAAGATTTACCGCCTCGCCCACCCGGGGGTGGATATCGAGCAAGATGCCGTCGACGGGCGACCGAAACTGTCGCTTCTCGAGGGCGGTGAGGCGGGAGGCCCGTTGCACGGCTGCTTCTTGTAGCAGTGCGTGTTGCATCTCGAGGTCACTCTCTAACTTCTTCTGTCGCTCCATGCTCAGATCATACTCGTTTTGGAGCGTCCGCACCTCTTCTCCCGTGCTTGCTCCTACTTCTAATAATTCACGGGCATCGGTCAACAGACGCAATTTTTCGGTCGATGCCAATTTCTCTTGCTCCAGAGATGATCTTGCCGCTTCCACGACATGACGTTGAGAGGCGATCCTTGAATCGGCCTCTTTCACCAAGAGGGCCTCGTCCGTTTCGTCCACCAACAACAGCACGTCGCCCGCCTTCACCGAGTCGCCCGGGCTAAAGCGCACCTCCGTGACGATGCCCGAAGCGGGTGCCGCCAGTTCGCTCACGCCGCCGCGAGGGGTGACCTTCCCGATTCCCACGACACGCGTCACGGGAGTGACGGGCTTCGTCTCTTCGGCCTCTTTTTTTTGGGTGCAGGCCGCCACGAGAAGGAGCAATACCAGGGGCCATAAAGGGATTTTTTTCATTTTATCTGTTTGTTGTAAAATTCAGTTTCAATGCCGGTCGATCTGTTTATTGACAAATTCAGCTGCATGCTGGCCGGCTGTTTGTTTGGGGATTAATCGTCTCCTAAACCCTCGTGGGGCGAACCCTCCCGGATTGTGCCCTCCGACACGTATATCGTTCGGTCGGCATATTTTTTGAGTCGGGTGTC
>JAAYTC010000073.1 GCA_012518155.1 Bacteroidales bacterium
ACCAGCACCGAGACGATCCTCCCCCCGTAGTTAGTAACGGTTACCTCTGCACCATGGGCATTTTTCAACACGTAAAGATCGGTAGAATCGCCGTTAACTACCGATTGAAAATCACTTCTACTCAAGCCTGAAAGCGTCATCGGCTCTTCGGTAGTCTCTTTTTGCTGGCCGGTACATCCTATCACGGCCACCATGGCTACCAGCCAAATCATTTTTTTAAACTTCATCATTGTCTTTCTTTTTTATAGTATTTTTTGAACTTTCGGGTTTATCGAATCCAGAGATATACTGCACGTGATACTGTATTGTACACAAATTTAGCGAAATTTTGCTTACCTGCTATTTTAAACCGCCAAAAGTTTCCGGTTCTTGAGAAAATCAGTTCTTCAAGGAACTTAATTCGCTGAAAGAATAAAAGCCTCGAGGAGATAAACTCTTCACTGACATCAATTCGTCGAAAATGGGTTTTTGAGCCTCCAGCGAGGGAGTCCCCCCTTCCACGTGCGGCCAATCGTTTTGCCATTTCACTTGATCCATCATCAAAACCCGCCCTTTTGGATGATCTACCGACACCGCGTGATAAAAGATCCAATCTTGACCCTTTACATCTTGCACGATTTCGGAATTGTGACCCGTGCCCACGAATTTTTGATTCCTCTGTATCAACACCTCGTGGTAGTTCTCCATCATGGGCCTGCCCCGCTTGTCGGCGTAAGGACCAAAAAGCGACGACGAACGTCCGACCACCGTGGTATAGGTACTGTTCAATCCTTCACAACAAGAACCGATCGAGGCAAACAGGTAATAATAGTCGTTGCGCTTATGAATATATACCCCCTCGTAAGCGGTGCCGGCAATTTGTTCCTTCTCGGCTCCCGGCTTCACACTCAACCCGTCGTCCGACAACTCAATGGTATAAATACCTCGAAAGCTACCCCAAAAAAGGTGTTTAGTGCCTTCCTCCTCGATGTAAAACGGGTCGATGGAGTTTTGCACGCCAATCTCGTTGCTCCGAAACATCTTGCCATGGTCAGTAAAAGGGCCTTCCGGCTTGTCGGCCGTGGCCACCCCAATCCCGCAAGTCCACTCCCCACCCCACACCGACATCGAGTAGTAGAGCACGTATCTCCCGTTAATGATATTAATATCGGGTGCCCATAAGCCACCATTGGGTTCAAAAGTGGGACGAGTTGCATCAGTGAAAGCGGTTCCTACATACTCCCAGTTGACTAGGTCGCGGGAGCGGTGAATAGGTAAATTACGAATATCTTCGGTCGCGTAAAGATAAAAATACCCATCGTCCGCTCTCACGATAGTGGGATCGGGGAGGCTATAATCTATTACCGGATTTCGATACACGGTCGGGTCAGCGGGAATCGGTTCCGGTGGCACCTCTTGTGCTCTACACCCCACTAAAAGAAACGTTAATAAAACATATTGAAACAAGTGAACCATTTTCTAAAAAAATTAGTGTGATTTTATTTTTCCTTTAATCATCCATATACCAACTTTATCTCCTTTAAAATTGGTTGAAGCAAGCGCTACAATCGTATCATTTCCCAAATCCGCCAAGGAATTCCACTTTGCCTCTCGAGAGAGAGGAACGTCGAACGGCCGAGATGGGCTCCCGAAGTCGTAAGGAGCATGACTAAACACTACCTCCATGGTGGAGTACTCCCAATCGGGATTTCGGTTTTCTGTTGTCTGATAAGAGAGCACGTAAACACCCCTGTTTGTCCTTATAAGATAGGGTGCCCCGGCATACACCGTGTCCGGCAATGGAGACTTTAACGCGGAATACCGGAAGGAAGAATCTTCCATAACCGCCTCACTCCATGGATTGCTCACCCTACTCTGGATGATATAGGGTTTGAACTGTCCCGAAAAGTTATCCTCAATAGCCACGTACACATTTGTTCCATCATGAACGGCTACAGGCATCCCATCGCGATGATCGCGTCGGAAGCTAACAGTCGAGGGAATTTCACTCCATGTAAATCCATTATCGGTGCTCGCGAGTACCGATATTTCCTGTTCGTCCGAATCTCGATAAGGCGATTCGTTCGCGAAATAAATTTGCACGGTACCGTCGGGCAGGATTAAAAATGATGGCTCCCAACAACCATCTTTGAAGAACGGGGCGGCTTGATATAGTATTTTCGCGTCCGACCATGTTTTACCGTTATCACTGCTTCGCTTTAGAGCAATCGAATAGGGGTATATGCCCTCCGCGCGGGGACGAAGATTGCAGGCCAAAAGAATATCTCCATTAGCAAGTTGCACGATTTCAGGATTGGCAATATTAACCTCCGTAACAACGGCAGTAGTCGGATCCACGAATTCGAATTTCGCGTAAGCAACCACCGGGTCGCTCCAACTCACCCCCACATCCTTGCTTCTTTTAGCCACCACATCCCCTCTCCTATTTTCATGCACGAGCAATAACGAGTTGTCATTCAAACGGTGCAAACGAGGGTAACCCCCCTCCTCCGATACACGGAGAAGGGAGGTTTCATCCCATTCAATATAAAAATCGGGATCCTCATCGCTCTTAACACCCCCGCTCTTTTCAGTGTGACAACAGGAGAAAGTCCACAAGAGCACCAGAAAAAGGATCAGTCGTTCAATATATTGCATATTTCCTGGTTTACTTTACGGACGCGCTCTTCGTCCACTTTCACCAGTTCTCGATCGTACGTCAGCAAACCATTCACTTCGATCTCCACGTCGGTCGTCTGCGTGTACACGGCGGCTGAGAATCCTTGGCGAATCAACTGTTTGAGCTGCTCGGCATATTTCACGTACTCGTCCGTCACCTCCTTTTCGCTGTTAAACTGCACGTATCCCCAGTTACGGTCCGGCTCCCAAAGATGTTCTTTATGCGCCCAACCGATTCCACCATACTCACCCAACACGGTAGCCCGCTGAGCATCGTACAGGTACAGTTGTGGTGCCGGGTATTGATGCAGGTCGAGCATATCTCCCACCGTGAAATGATTTCCACCACTGGCCGGGTTCACAAGACGCGTTGGATCGTACTGCTTTGTCCATTCGGCAATCTCTTCGGTCTTAAATTGCCCCCATGCTTCGTTAAAGGGCACCCAAACACCCACCGAGGGATAAGAATAGAGATAATCGATCAGCTCTTTCCACTCGTAGCGGAAATTGGCTTCCGATTCAGCCGAGCGTACCCGCTCTACCCCGTCGAAGTATTTTCGCATCTGCCATTCAGGTCCCCTATCACCATTGGGCATGTCCTGCCAAACAATAATACCGTGGCGGTCGCAATGGGTATACCAACGAGCGGGTTCTACCTTCACGTGCTTACGAATCATGTTAAAGCCCAAGTCTTTGGTTTTAATCACGTCATACTCCAACGCTTCATCGGTAGGAGCGGTGTATAATCCATCGGGCCACCACCCTTGATCGAGCGGCCCAAAGTGGAATAGATCCTCGTTGTTCAACTGAAGACGAACGATCCCTTTATCGTCACGTGCCATGGAGTACTTTCTCATGGCAGCATAGCTATCTACTTTATCCAGCTGCTTGTTGCCATCCCACAGTATCACCTCCAGGTCATAAAGGTGAGGCGAGTCGGGCGACCAAAGTTTCACGTTTTCAGGCATGGATACTTCCACGGGAAGGTTGTTGATCGATTGTCCCGACGCTACCACCCGCGTACCCTCTTTTACTTTCACCTCTACCCTTCCCGTGTTAACGCCTCTGTTGGCCACTGCCTCCACCAGAAGGTGGTTTTTATCCACATCGGGGGTAATCTTAAGATTCTCAATATGCACTTCGGGCACCGGCTCCAACCAAACTGTCTGCCAGATCCCGGTCACCGGGGTGTACCAAATACCGTGTGGTTTGTTTACCTGTTTGCCTCTCGGCTGGTACCCTTCATCGGTAGGGTCCCACACTTTCACCACTACCGTGTTGTTTCCGCTAACCAACGCGGGGGTAACATCAAACGAGAAGGGCGTGTACCCCCCCGTGTGTTGCCCCACTTTTGTATCGTTCACCCACACGTCGGCCTTCCAGTCCACCGCCCCGAAATGCAGGAGCACCCTTTGGTTTTTCCATTTCGATGGCACGGTAAACTCCCGTTGGTACCACAGTTCATTCTCTTTACCTACCCTTTTTTGTACACCCGAGAGGCTCGATTCCACGGGATAGGGCACCAAGATATTTCCATCAAAACTGGCCGGCTTCGCTTTCCCTACCGGTAAAATAGCATATTCCCACAACCCGTTCAGGTTCTGCCATTCTCCACGCTCCATAATGGGCCTCGGGTATTCAGGTAACACGTTATTGACATCAATCTCGGAAGCCCATCGGGTCTTGAGTTGATCACCCGCCGGCTGCCACTGGGCCTGTAGCGAAAAACTCGCCAATAAAAAAAGAAATACGATTAAGTTTGTCTTCATACGTCGCTTTTTAATTAATTATTATGATGATAAATGATGATTTTTCTGTTCAAAATCTTTGGGCAACACTCCAAACTGTTGTTGAAAACACTTGCTAAAATAGGAGGGCGAATTAAAGCCGACCATATAGCATACTTCGTTCACTTTATAGGTTTTTTCCTTTAATAATAGTGCTGCCTTTTTCAATCGCTCTACCCGGATATATTCGTTGGGACTTAAATTGAGTACTCCTTTAATTTTTCGATAAAAACTGGCTCGGCT
Organism: Bacteroidales bacterium; assembly: GCA_012518155.1. Lineage (GTDB taxonomy): Bacteria > Bacteroidota > Bacteroidia > Bacteroidales > Dysgonomonadaceae > Proteiniphilum. Next base: position 4,689 of record JAAYTC010000073.1, read on the forward strand.
CATATTGAAATGCTCCGCGATATCTTCGACGATAAATTCAGAATTGTCAAGATTATCAAGCACGATGGTATGAAGCTTGCGAATAAACTCTTCATCCGATTTGGTATGCGCCATGCTATTTGCACCAATATAGGGATGTTTCAAGAATGTTTCCCGCAACTTTTCACGATTCTGTAACAAGCTGGCAATCTGTGCCATCAACACTTCCAGCGAAAATGGTTTATCAATATATCCATCTGCCCCGGTCTCGTACCCTTGCACCTTTGCTTCCACGTTCACTTTTGCCGTCAGCAGTATCACGGGAATATGGCTAAACTCGATATCTGATTTCACACGCCCCGTGAATTCAAACCCGTCCATTTTTGGCATCATGATATCGCAAACCACCAAGTTCACGCTTGATGCACGTAAAACCTCCAGTGCTTCCACCCCATTCTCGGCCGTCAACACGTGATAGTGAGGCGAAAGAAATTTTTTCTCGAAATGAAGCAACTCTCGATCGTCATCCACCAGCAAAATGGTGGGACGAGAAGGTTTACCCGCGAACTCCTCCGGCGTGTCTTTCTCTTGCTTGTCGGGTAACGTGGCCACCATGGCCGTGATATTTCCCACGGGAATGGAAAGGTGGAACAAGATGGAGTCATCCGACGCTTCCAGTTCGATCTTCCCCTTGTGAAGTTCGGCCAATGAACGAGAAAGTGCTAAGCCGATTCCGGTGCCATTTTTAGCCCGGTCGCGTTCTTTGTCCAAATGGACGAAGGGTTTAAAAATCTCCTCTTTGTATTTGTCCGGAATCTTCTCGCCATCATTCTCGATATACAAGTGAAAAGTCGTCGGATGCCCCGAGTCGATATAGGCATTCAATCTCACGTAACTGTCGCAATAGCGAATGCCATTATTGATCAGGTTACTGATAATTTTAAGAAAAGCTTCCTTATCCACTTGTACCAGCAAGTCGTCCTCGGGAAGGGAGAGCTCGAAGAGCAGTTTTTTCTGTTTCGCAAACGGGGTAAAGCGGAGGTAAGTTTCCCGAATCAACTTCGACACGTTTTCGGGCTCCAAGTTCAGCAAGTAAGCGTCCGATTCGGTCTTCTGAAAATCGAGCAACTGGTTGGTAAGGTTCAGCAACCGGTCGGTATTTTTGCTCATTATCTGTAAGTTCTCTTTCACCCCTTCTGACACCTCTTCGGTGATAAGCACATGATCGAGAGGAGCCTTGATCAACGGAAGTGGAGTACGTATTTCGTGTGCCACGTTCGTGAAAAAATCAATTTTCGACCGGTATAGCTCCCGCTCCTTCTGTTGCTCGAAGAGGCGCATCTTCTCTTTTTGAATTCGTTGTCCCCTGTAATGAAGAAAACGAATAAGTCCCACCACAGCCAGGAGTATCAACACGGTGTATAAAAAGTAAGCCCACCCACTCAACCAGAAAGGGGGACGCACGTGAATTGCCAATGTTTTCAACGACTTCCCTTCGCTATCTGTGGCACCATTTTGTAGCCTCAACGACAACGTGTACCTGCCCGGTTTCAAGTTCGAGTAGATAATATCGTTGTTCGACTCCGATCGTATCCACTCCTTATCAAAACCCGACAATTTATAGCTAATCCGGTAATCACTCCTGTTGGAGTAGTTAAGTACCGCGTAACCGAGTCGAAAAGAATTTCTATTATACGGTAAATCAAGTCCATCGGTAAAAAGTATACTCTGTTCCAGCAATGCTTTTTCATTCGTGGGACTCACCAACTCGTTGTTCACGAACAGTTCGGTAAAAACTACCGATAGCTCCTGCTCCGGTTCTTTTAACGAGGAAGGATTGAATCGCACGAAACCATCGATGGATCCAAAATAGAGTGTACCATCCGCCTCCTTATAACTCGATTGATAATTAAACTGGTTGGTCTTCAGCCCATTTTCTACGGTGTAGTTCCTGAATGCTCCTGTGGTAGGTGTATACCGTACCAAGCCTGAATTGGTCGATAGCCACAGGTTCTTATCGTCATCTTCCTGTATTTGGTACACCACATCGTTCGGCAATCCATTCGAGCTATTAATGTGCGTGAACTCCTCCTCCTTTTTGTCGAATAGGTAAAATCCTCCCCCCTCCGTGGCTACCCATAGCCGTCTACCGCGATCTTCGTAGATGCTGGTTATTTTGCTGTACAACGTATTCCGATCGGACGATGGGTCGTATAAAAACACTTTCCAGGTAGCGGTTACCGGATCGTACCTGTACAGGCCTTTGGTAAAGGTGGCTACCCAAATCTTCCCGTCGGTATCTTCAAAAATATCTTGGATATAAATCCCTTGAAATTTCTTTATTCGCGTGAAGTTATTTTCGGCATAGTTGAAAGTATTTAGCCCCGATAAATTCCCAATCCACAATGTGTTTTGTCGGTCCTTATGTATGGCAAACGTACTGTTATGGCTGATCGAGTTCGGGTCGTCCGACCGCGTGTAAGTAACCCATTCACGCGTAGTCAGGTTAAAGCGGTGTAACCCTTTCGAGAAGGTACCAATCCACAAGTATTCCCCATCCATATAGAGGGCGTGAATATTGGTATAAAGTGATTGAAGGGCTTCAGGCAATGGCAAAAACTTATTCCTTTTCGGATCGAATAAGTTGAGCCCGTTATCTTCGGTACCGATCCATATTTTACCATCAGGAGCCTCGCAAAACTCACGCACCCGGCTTCCTTTCATCCGGTTCATCCCCTCTACCGGGTAAAACAATTCAAACTGATTGTATTGGTTGGAGTAATAATCCACCCCGCCAAAAAACGAACCAATCCAAATGCCCCCCTCTCTATCTTTATAAATGGAGTAAATCGCGTTGTCGGAGAGGGAATAGGGCACCGTTCTATTGTGGCGAACATTCTCTGCTTTTCCCGTCTCCGTGTTGTAAATATAGAGCCCCGACTCGCTACCAATCCAAATTGTTTTGGGGTCCATCCTTGCAAGACATCGCGCGAATACGGGTTGTCCGTCCTCATCCTCCGACAGTAATAGGCGATGTGTGCCATTCACTGTATTCACACTCACCAGCCCTTTCGTGGATGACGCGATAAGCAATTGATTGTATTCATCCGCGATGATGTTCCACACCTCTCCGGTATTGTAAAACAGGTCCGGGTCATCCACCAGTTGAAACTCCGAAACCACGCCTGTTTTTTTATTGATCCGAATTAAAGGAAGGTTGTAGGGAAGGGCCCATATATCCCCCTCTTTTCCGACGCACAAACTCACCATCATCATGCCCTCCGGAGCCTGAGGTACGCTATAGTTCTTTAGCACTCGTTCGTTCACATCGTATTGAAAAACACCTTTTTCCTCGACCGAAATCCAGATATCTCCCTCCTCATCCACCAGCATATCGCTTACCACTCCTTCAATTGATTTACCATCGCGAGTAGCCAACTCAAAGCGGTTGAACTCCTCATTACGCGGATCGTAAATATAAATCCCGTCGTCCGTTCCCACCCAGAGCAAGCCTTGTTTATCCTGAATTATGCGGTGAAAAACGTTATCCCGCAAGTTCTCCCCGGGTGAAAACCGGTACACCTTAAAGGTAGCTCCATCGAACCGGTTCAAGCCATCTTTCGTGCCAAACCACATGAAGCCAAGGTTATCCTGAAAGATCGCGTGCACCGTATTTTGCGATAACCCGTTGTTGATGTTGTAATGCTTGAATGAATAATTCGATAAACACAACACGATCGGGCTGTTCAAAAGTAAAAGGATGAACAACAACAAAACGAATCGATTCTGATATTTTCGGTTCATACGATAGAGTAAACGGGCTGGATATGGCTGATCTATTCTAAAAGATGATGTACTATTACGAATGCAAGATAAACAATTTCTTGTTATTTATCTAAAACCGGGATCTCGTATTCCTGCTCGATATACAGTTTATCCACTTCCCCATCCGGTTTAAATCCTAACCTCCCGATATACATCTTTCGGGGATGGATATTGGTTTCGTCGTGATGCGCGTGAAACACGATGCGTAAATCACCGTCCTTATCCCAGAAAAGCGAACTATGCCCTACTCCCACCAGGTTGCCCGGTTTCTGAAGCAAGGGGTTATCGTTGTATTTTGTCCATTCGCCCATGATATCGGTAGCGGTCGCGCAACCAATCCCATAGAATTGGCTCTCGTAACTATTCGCGGAATAGGTCATGTAGTAGACTCCTTCGTGTTTAATCACGAACGCCCCCTCGTTTACCCGTGGCCATACCTCTTCCCACTCCTGTGAAACGTGAATGCAAGGGTGCAGCGTTTCGGTTTTGAGTGTCATCAAATCCTCTTCCAGTTCCGCCACCCAAATATTCAATCCATCATTAAACCGGTCAAAGAAAAGGTAAGGAGTCCCATCTTCATCAATAAAGAGCGAGTTATCGATGGTCTTTTCCCCTTCCAGCATTGGCTTTTGCACCTCTTGCTTGAAGGGCCCTAACGGCGAATCGGATGTAGCCACGCACATATGTTCATCGGCCGAATAATACATATAAAACCGGTCGTTCACGTGATATATCTCGGGGGCCCAAAACCATCTATCGCCGTACGAGTTATCTTTGTGCAACGCGAGTTCGGGTGCCCTTTGCCACTCTTTCAGGTTATCGGACGTATACACTTCGATGCCGTGCTCCGAATTGGTGCCATACGCGTAATAAACATCGTTGTGCAACAATATAAACGGGTCGGCCAACGAAATGGGCGTAGTACTTGGGATTGGCTCATCTGTTTTCTCACTCTCTTTACAAGACAGTGTTATAATAGAAATGCTTATAAAAAGTAAATGCACGTATCTTTTCATCCTATTAAAATTTTAATCCTTCCCGGAGTAATGCCCGGGAAGGATAGTTATAAAATTAGTAATTGGGGTTTTGCGTGATATTGGGATTATTATCCACTTCACTCGATGGGATCGGCAAACGGCTATGGCGACCGATTACAAAGTTATTAAAATCGGGATCCCTCGCTTTCAGCTCATCGATACCCGCTTGATTGTCGAGCAATCCCCACCGTTTAATATCTGCCCACCGGCTCCCTTCGGTAGCCAGTTCCAGGGCTCTTTCCATCTGCAATCGTTTCAAGAAAGCATCGTTGTTCGAAGCAGCGGTCGGGTGATTCACGGCCAACGCCGGTAAGTTCACTCTCGCCCTTACCCTGTCGACTTGCGCCACGGCATCCGCGAGAGAGCCTCCCGATTCGACGATGCTCTCCGCGTACATCAGCAGTACATCAGCAAAACGGATCAACCTCACGTTGGTGGGATTATGGTAATCATCAAAATCACGGAAATGCTCCGAACTGTATTTCCGATAAAATACACGTCCCTCCCAGTTGTCTCTGCCCCACGTGTCCGCGTTGCTCACCTCGCGATAAATCCTCTCGTTGTCCGGGAAGTCGATATGCTGTTGACTATAGAAAGCGGTGTATTTCAAACGGATATCGTACCCGTCGTCCAAGTCCCTTTCTTTCTTGAATTCATCCACCAGCCAAGGGCGTATTTCCCCGTCCGTCCACCCAATTCCGGGAGGCGCGAAAAACTGTCCCCTATTTAATCCCAGGTTTGGGTTCACGTCGAAGTCGCCATCCCCCGCGGGTGCTTTGTTGACATCCGAGTACTGAATTTCAAAAACCGATTCGATATTGTTTTCCGTATCGCTCTTGAAGTTATCCTCGTAGTTGGGAGTGAGGTCGTAATAATTACTTCCGGCACCCTCCACCAACCAATTCAGATCGGCTCTCGCCTCGTCCCACTGGTGCAATTGCATATGGCACTTCGCCCGTAATGCCAGCGCGGCCCCTTTGGTTGCTCGTCCTTGATTGGCATTATCCCATTCCTCGGGCAACAATCTATCGGCTTCCGTCAAATCGCTGATCGCTTGCTGGTAAACGGCCGTTCCGGGATTGCCTTCTGGCTGCATACCCGGGGTAGACGGTTCCAACACAATCGCTAAACTATTGTTTTCACCTCCCCACAGCAGCGCGAGATTATAGTAATAGAGCCCTCTCAAGAAATAAGCTTGTCCCAGGATTCTATTTTTTGCATTCTCATCGGCAAATTCAATGTCAGGAACGTGATACAGCACTTGGTTGGCCCTGAATATCGCTTCGTAGCAATCGCGATAGGTCCATCCATTTCCTTCCCAGAAATTGTAGTTGTTATACCTGAAATCGGTCCACTCCTTAAGTTCGGCCCAAGGGCTTTGGCTGAAGCCCTCATCCGAAGTAAGATCCAGTCGGAACCACAACCAGCGACTGTATGTCCCGGGTTTATAAAACATGTTGTACACGGCGTTGATGCCATATTGCGCGTCCGTTTCTGTTTTCCAGAAAGTGGCGGTAGTGATGGTATTCGGGTTATCCACGTTTACATCGCACGCGTTAAACAAGAATAGCGCGAATAATATATAGATGATTTTTTTCATTGTAATAATTTTTCTGAGGGTTAGAATGTTATTTGCGCTCCAAATGTCACCCCGTACGGATTAGGGTATGCCCCTCCGTCGTAGCTCCTATCCCATATATTGGCATTGAGGAACTCGGGGTCTAATCCCGTGTAAGAAGTGAGCGTGATTAAATTTTGAGCGTTTACATACACGCGAATAGTTTCAAACGTGCTCCCAAGTAGCGTTTCCGGCAGGTTATATCCCAATGCCATCTGTTTTACTTTCAGGTAGCTGCCATTTTCCAGCCAGCGATCCTGATCTCCTCTCACGTTCCGCGAATCGGCGTAAATGGGTCGTGGATCCTTGGCGTTCGGGTTATCCTGTGTCCAAGGATCATAACTTGCGCGATAGTTCGAGTTGTCATCAAACCGGTCGAACGCGCTACGTGGCCCGTTGAACGATTTGTGACCGAACGCCCCGCCCAGTTGCACTTGCAGGTCGAAATTCTTATAGTCGAGTCCAAGATTCATACCCAAGTGAAACTTAGGGATAGTAGAACCCAAGTGTTGACGGTCTTGATCGGTTATCGTTACATCGTCGTTCGCGTCAATAAACCTCACGTCGCCGGGCCGTGCATCAGGCTGAATAATTTTCCCTTCGCTGTTCGTGTGCGCCAGCACCTCTTCTTGTGTACGGAACAACCCGTCGGTTTTAATTAAATACCATTCGCCAATCGGTTCCCCTGGCAACGATTTGGTGTTCCATTGAGTAAACTGCTTCAAGTTATAGGCAATCTCTTTGATCTTATTCTTTAAGAAGGAACCATTCACGTTCACGCTGTATCCAAAATCGGGAGTCACCCTGTCCCGCCAAGTAGCAGACAGCTCAAGGCCGGTATTCTGCAGCGTAACCGCGTTTACAAACGGGTTGCCCCCGTTATTTCCCGTCACCATCAATATCTGCATGGGTGCCAACACGTCTCTCGTCTCTTTCAGGAAGTAATCCAGCGAAAGTTCCAATCGATTGTTTAACAACACAGCGTCAAATCCGGCATTCAGTTGACTCAGCTTCTCCCATCGCAGGTCGTTGTTCGCGAGCCGAATTTGGGTCATACCCGTGTGCACGTTTTGGTCCACACCGAATATAGCCTGCGGGAAGGTAGTAATAAAGGACACCCAGTCCCACACGCCAATATTTGAGTTTCCCAGTACCCCGTAATTGGCTCTTACCTTCAGGTCGTTGATCCAAGAAGAGTCAAAAAAATCTTCCTCGCTAATCCTCCACCCCGCCGATAAGGAAGGGAAATAGCCCACCCTATTCTCGGGGGAGAACTTCGACGATTCATCGCGCCGAATCGTGAAACTAAACAGGTACCTTTGGTCCAAATTGTAGTTGATACGACCGAATAGCGAGTAAAGCTTTTGCAAGTCCCGGTAATTCCCTGTTCTGGGATTCGATAAAGCCGCGTCCAGCGTGTCAAAATAGTGACCATCGCTGGTCATCAACACATCGTTCTTGGTGCCCCACACCTGCTCATACGTGGAGGTTTGGTAACTCATCCCGATCACAGACGAGATCTCGTGCCTGCCGAACGTTTTGTTGTACTCCAGCGTATTATCAAAAATCAATTCCTGGTACTGAGCCTGGTTCTTGTTCAGCGAGGAAGGATCGAATGGTTGGTTATAAGTCCAATACCCTAGTTTCCGTAAAAAAGAGTGCTGATCGTTGCTGAAGTTAAATCCCAGGTTAAACCTGTATTTCAATGCTTGCATCAATTCCAGTTCGGTAAAAACATTTCCCCGGACGCGCAAATTGCTATTTTGCGTATCCTCGAAATCTTCTTTCGCGAATGGATTCGTTCCAAAGGTAACATCCCTGCTTCCATCGCCATACCCATAACCACCTCTTGCTTCATTGTTCGGGTCGTATATAGGAATGGTAGGCAGCATCCGGTACACGTCAATAATGGGATTAGTATTCAGTTCTTCCACCGCGAAATGACTCAACGCTATGTTCTCTCCAATCCGAAAGGTAACATGTTCCCCGAAGTCACGTGATGCCGAGGTATTCGACCGCAGGGTGAAACGCTCGCTCTGTGTACCTATCGTGGTACCCGAGTTGTGTTGATAGTTGCCCGATATAAAGTAGCGGCTCTCGTTGGTACCTCCAGAGAAAGAGACGTTATGGTCCTGCACGACCCCTGTTTTGAACACCTCATTTTGCCAATCGGTATTCCCGTCGAAGTGATTAGCAGCCGGTCTTCCCGCGTTAGCAAACGCCAGATCGTTCAGCTCAATCCACCGGTCACGCCCCGTGAGGTCGTACTTAGGCAACCATTGCAGGGTGGCTCGAGAAGAGACATCAATCTTCATCTTCCCCGCCTGTCCCTGTTTAGTAGTAATAATAATTACCCCATTACCGGCTCTTGACCCATAAATGGCCGCGGCAGAAGCATCTTTTAATACCTGAATGCTTTCAATGTCATTAAAATTGAAATCCCGGTTTGCTCCGGAGATAACCCCATCGACCACATACAGTGGGGTACTATTCCCGAATGTTCCCGTACCGCGAATTTCCACTTTTCCTTCCCTGCCCGGGGCACCGGCAGTCCGTACGGTAACCCCCGGAAGCGTACCCAGCGCATCACCTACCGTACCAGTTACGATCGTATTTTTCATTTCATCGGGATTAAAGACGGAAACGGCTCCTGTTAAGTCTGCCTTTCGAATCGTTTGATAACCGATGACTACTAGTTCTTCCAGTATTTCGGTATCTTCCAATAGGGTGATATTTATGGATGTTCTTCCATTAATGGAAACAGCCTGCGTTGTCATTCCCACGTAAGACACTTCCAGCGTGGTATTTGGATTGACATTTGTCAACGTGAATTTTCCATCCATATCCGTAACAGTACCCACTGACGTACCTTGAATCTGAAGGGTCACTCCCACAAGTGGTTCCCCGTTAACATCATACACGTTCCCGCTCACCGTTATGTTTTGAGCGAAAGCACATAAGGGAAATAGCCACACGAAAGCGGG